>JAWQJJ010000011.1 GCA_033485155.1 Methanomassiliicoccus sp. | reverse complement strand
CGAGGAGTCGGCGTCGTCCACCCAGGAGCTCACGGCGAGCATGGAGGACATGACCGCCAGGGCGCAGTCGCTCAGCGAGATGGCCGTGAACCTCCAGCGGGTGGCAGGGACCTTCATCATCGATGAGAAATCCTCTGGAACGACGGGGACGAGCCTGCTTCCAGTGCCAACACAGCGTTCGGTCACCAAGCCGGCGGCCAAAGTGCATCCTGGAAGGAGCGAGGCTCCCAAGGTTCCCCAGAAGGTGAAAGAGGCGCTCGGCAAGAGAGGCATAAAGGCCTCGGTCTAAGGGGCGATACCTTGGCCAGAAGAAAGAGGGAAAAGGTAGAGCTCAATGGGGACGAGGAGCAGCTCGTCTCCTTCATCTTGGGCAAGGAGACCTTCGGGGTGAAGGTCTCCCAGATCCGGGAGATCGGAAAGGTGAAGGATATCACCAAGGTGCCGATGATGGCCGACTACATCGTCGGGGTCATGAACCTGCGTGGGCAGATCACCACGGTGATCGACCTCAAGAAGCGGTTCGGCATATTATCAGAGGAGGGCACCACATCCCAGTCCAGGATCATCATTGCCGAGGTTGGGAACAACCAGATTGGGATGATCGTGGACTCGGTGAAGGACGTCATGCGGGTCCCCCGTTCGAGCATCTCCCCACCGCCAAAGACCATGTCAGTTTCGCTTGACTCGTCCCACCTCGTCGGGATCTGCAAGCTCAAGGACAAGCTGATCATGTTGCTGGACATAGACAGCATGGTCAACAAGGACCAAATCACAACGGTCGTGAGCCAGATGGACCTGGCTCCGACCACTTAATCATTTTTTACTCAATGTCTCGATAATGGGATGAGAATAAGGAATGGTAGGAAACCCCCATGACGTTGGTCGGTTCATCGAGGTGAGAAGGGTCCGGTCATGGTTTTTGCCGTGGAGGACCGGGTTCCTACCATCATGAGAATGGGTTACCGATATTTATAAAGATAATGTTTCAAATATAATAATATGAAAGGAGAAAGCAGGAATTCTACAGGAGTATGTGGTCAAGAAATACAAGGGAAGCCCCTAGGAGGTTTGGCACCCGTTCGCTAGACATTTTGGAGGATTCACATGTCTCGGAAGGTTAATGACTGGGGCTTCCCTTCAAATTAAATGACCCACGCATCAGCTTAAAACAATTGTGCCGTGGGTTCTCTTATTATCAACTCAGATATCAGTAAAACTCATACTATCGAGCCTCTGCTCCCGCCTCTCCAGCTAACGATATGCCCATCTTATCAGCGCCTGGGGAACTAGTTCTGCGGAACCAAAGTTGAGACCTATCAAATGTACCTCCGACACCCGCCAATTTTAATAGTGCCTATTTTTAATTGCCAGCATGGATCAACCCCATGGACTAGTGCTAAGGTCACAATGATCAGCTGGCAGGCTTAGGGCCTCATGCGGGTACCATCATCTGCCCGATTATGCGCGGATCCGGACAGGCTAAGGGGGACACCCAGGCCCTAATAGGAAAGGGTCGATAGTCCGAACAACGGTTATATAGGGCGAGAATAGAGTAGATGAGCAAGGTAAGCGGCATCGCCCGGAGCGTGGACCGGCATGGTGGATTTCTTTCCGAACCTCAGGCGGATGATGAGAATATACCGAGGGGCCTGGCCATCTCTGGTGATCTCCCAGCTGTTCGCCCTCGCGGCAGCCACGTTCATACTGCTCATACCCACCCAGGTTTCCAGGATAATCAACCTGGGCATCTACCAGAACAACCTAGGTGCCGTGGTGGACTCGTCTCTCCTCATGCTTCTCTTCGCCGGCCTGGCTGGGTTCTGCTTGTTCATGACCCTCACTTACGCCGTCCTTTTCGCCGAGGGCACCGGCAACTTTCTCCGAACCCGCACATATGAGAGGGTCCAGAGCCTCTCGTTCAAGAACCTCGACGGGATCCCCATCGGGGAGATGCTGGCTCGCCTCACCAACGATATCTCCCAAATAAATCAGGCCGTGCAGCTCAGTGTTCGGTTCCTTCTGTACTCAGCCTTCATGATCGTTGTCGCCCTCATACTTGTTCTCTTGGGCAGCCCGTCTCTGGTCTGGATACTCGTCGTCGTGATCCCGGCGACCGCGGTCGTCCTGGGAGGAGTCGCCATCGTGTTGCAGAAGCTATACAAGGTTCGCCAACAGCGGGTCGGCGAGCTGAACCGGACGTTGCAGGAGGACTTCGCCGGCATCAGGGTGGTCAAATCCTTTGTCCGGCAAGATTACGAGAGGGAGCGATTCGACAGGGCTAACACTGCCCTTCAGGAGGCGTCCACCGCTCCCATGAGGAACACAGCGATTATCATCCCGTCGGTGTTCCTCATTCTGGGAGTGGCCAACGGCCTGGCCATTTGGTTCGGAGGGGCCGACGTCCTCGCAGGAAGGGTCCAAGTAGGCGAGCTGGTGGCCTTCAGCCAATACATCATGATCATCCTTGGCCAGATGATCGTTCTGTCGGTGGTCTTCCCCCAGATCACCGCGGCCGAGGCCTCAGCGGCGCGTCTAGCGCAAATACTCGACACTCCGGCCGACGTCAAGGACAAGGACGATGCCAAGCCCATCGAGATCAGCAGGATACAGGGCCGAGTGGCGTTCGAGGACGTGTCCTTCTCCTACTCCGGGGACGGCACGTCCAATCTCGAGGGGATTAACCTGATCATCGAGCCTGGAGAGACCGTCGCTCTTCTGGGTTCCACCGGGGCGGGGAAGACCACTCTGATCAATCTGCTGCCTCGGTTCTACGACGTGACTTCGGGCCGGGTGACCATCGACGGTATCGACGTACGGGACTTTCCCCAAGAGCAGCTGAGGGAGATCGTGGTCACCGCCCTCCAGAAGGCCGTGCTGTTCAGCGGGACCGTAGGAGGAAACATCAACTTCGGCCGGCCCGAGGCATCCATGGACGAAGCGATGGATGCTGCCAAGGTTTCTGACGCCCACGGCTTCATCTCCGCCATCCCCGAAGGCTATGATGCGAAGGTCGCCCGGCTAGGGGCGAACTTCTCCGGTGGACAGCGGCAACGGCTCTCCATCGCCCGGGCGGTGGTCACCCAGCCCAGGGTGCTCATTCTCGACGACAGCACCAGTGCGGTGGACGTCGCCACCGAGTCCCGGATCCAGGGCGCCATGGATAGCAAGCTCGCGGGAACGACCAAGCTGATCATAGCACAGCGCATCAGCACCGTGCTGACCGCCGACCGGATCGTCCTCATCGATGGGGGCAAGATCGTAGCCGAGGGAAGCCACAAGCAGCTGATGGTCACCAGTCCGCTGTACCGGGAGATATTCGATTCCCAGTTGGGCGGGCTGAGGAGGGAAGACGTGGCATGAGCGGCGGCAACGGTCGATCCAGGAACAGAGGACGAGCGGGGTGTCGCCTTCTGAGCTATCTGGCCATCAAAAAGGGTGAGTTCGCGGCCTCCCTTATCCTCATGACCGTTGGCGTCCTTTCCTTCCTCCTGATCTCCATCTTCCTGGGGCAAGCGGTTGGCCTCCTGGGGAGCGGTTCGGCCACCCTGTCGGAGGTCCGGGAATACGCAATCGTCATCGCGATCTCGGCGGTGGTGGCCGCGGTGACACTCTACGTCGCCTTCCGGCTCATCGCCCGGGTGACCCAGAACGCCCTCTATCGCCTCAGGAAGGACCTCTTCGATCACGTCATGGGTTTGTCCTTGGGATTCTTCGACCGCCAACCCATCGGGGAGCTGGTCAGCCGGATCAACAATGACACCGACGTCATCACTTCGCTGTTCCAGGGACCGTTCGGGACCATGATCCTCGGCTCCGTTATGCTGACCATCACTCTGGTGGCAATGCTGCTCCTCAACGCGATGCTGGCGGTCGCCGTGATCTTCCTGCTGCTGTTCCTGATGGGCGTGGTAACGCTCCTGATACGCACCGCTGGACCGGCCTACGCCCTGCTCCAGGAGAAGGTAGCCGACCTCAACGGGTTGATGGAGGAAACAATCTCAGGGGAGAGAGTGGTAATTGCCTACCGACAGCAGGATCGTGCCTCTCGCGAACTGTCCGTCGCCAGCAGGAAGGCCCGCGACACCGGGGCCAAGGCTCAGATCTTTGCCCTGACCACGATGCCGATGACCACTCTGTTCACCAACCTCATCATAGCGGTGGTCGCCCTGGTGGGGGCTGTAATGGTCATCCGCGCGCAGATGCCCGTCTCCACCCTGGTCACCTTTTTCTCCTTTGCTCAACTGCTGGTCATACCTCTGTTCACCATCTTCGCGAACTTCAACTATATCCTGGTGGCTCTGGCCGGAGCGAGGCGCATCTTTCAGATCCTCGACGAGAGGCCTGACGTGGTCGACCTCTCCGACGCTCCGCTTGACCTCGCAAAGGGGCATGTAGAGTTCAGGGACGTCGACTTCAGCTATGTTCAAGGGAGGAAGATACTCTCCGGGGTAAGCTTCGAGGCCAAGCCCGGCCAGATGATAGGGTTATGCGGGCCGACCGGTGCTGGCAAGAGCACGATAATCAACATCCTGACAAGATACTATGACCTAGACAGTGGCACGATCCTCGTTGACGGGCAGGACATTAGCAGAGTGAGGCAAGACTCCCTGCGCAGCCAGATAGCCGCGGTCCAGCAGGAACCGTTCCTGTTCTCGGACACCGTGATGAACAACCTCAGGTACGGCCGGGAGGACGCTACCGATGAGGAGTGCCTGAAAGCGGCCATGGAAGCCAATTGCGACGAGTTCGTACGCCATCTTCCCAACGGTTACGAGACAATGCTCAGCGAGGGGGGCGCGAACCTCAGTCAGGGACAGCGGCAACTATTGACCATAGCCCGGACCATGATCGCCGACCCCCGGATGCTGATCCTCGATGAAGCCACCAGTAACGTCGATACAAGGACCGAACGCAAGATACAGGAGGCGATCCGTAAGTTGCAGGAGGGCCGCACCAGCTTCGTAATCGCCCACCGCCTGAGCACCATCCGGTACGCCGATCAGATCCTGGTCATCAATGATAAGAGGATAATTGAGCGGGGCACCCACGAGGAACTCATGACGCGCAGAGGATTCTACTACGATTTGTACATGGGACAGTACAAGGGAAAGGTGTCCGAGGTGTTGCCGATGAGCGAGGAGGCGATCGCTAAATGATCAAGGGAATCGATCTGACGAAGGAGGATCGAGGGCTGCTGGCCACCACCGCCAGCATGGTGGGGCATGCGATTCTTATTGCCAATCGCGACGTCCCTCGTAGGGTGAGGAAGAAGGCCAAGGCATTGAAGGAGGCCTACTCCTCGGCGGCCAAGCGGTTCGCGTCCAACACGCTGGTGCAGGAAGCGGTTGTTGAGGCCGAAAGGGCCTCGGGCGAAGAAGTCTCCTTCCGATCCCTCCGCAAGGGGAGGGAGGAATACCTGGATAAGACGCTGCAGGCCTGCCGGAAGGTATCCCAGATCCTGGCTGAGAAGGCGTCCCCGGTAGAGGGGGAGGAATTCAAACAATGGCTGTTGGCCATCGGTGAGGCGGTCGGCGAGTCGGTGGCCAGCGGTGAGCTGTTGGGTATCGGCCTAGAGAGGTACAGCGAGGAGGAGATCGACACCCTGAAGGCGGTAGCCGAGGCATTGGGGATCAAGGGGTACCGCGCCCCAAAGGCTAGGACGATCCAGGTGGGGAGGGCATAGACGGCCCTATGGCTGGGGAGTAGGCTCATGTCGGTGACGGGCAACAGGAAACTTCGGCGGGAGATCTTCGAGAACCTGCTGGTACGGCCGGGGGAGAATGTGAGGCTGAAGGACCGCGAAACCGGTTGGGCCCCGCATGAGGAGCTGAAGAGGATGGGGAAGGACGAGGTCCGGGAGCAGGCCAGCGAGGTCCTGGATAAGAACCTCGCCGAGCTGAGGGAAGCTCAGGAGTTGTTGTGGGCTTCCGATACCTATTCCGTGCTTATCATCTTCCAAGGCATGGACGCAGCAGGGAAGGACGGCATAATCAAGCACGTTATGTCTGGGGTGAACCCTTCCGGCTGCCAGGTCACCAGCTTCAAGCGGCCATCGGCGGAAGAACTGGATCATACCTTCCTGTGGCGGCAGATGAGGGCAGTCCCGGAGAGGGGCATGATCGGCATCTTCAACCGCTCCCATTACGAAGAAGTCCTAGTGATCAAGGTCCATCCCGAGCTCCTCCGGCTGCAGAAGCTTCCCGAGACCACGTGTGGCAAGGACCTCTGGCGGGAGCGGTACGATGATATAAACTCCTTCGAACGGCATCTTAGCCGCAACGGAACGGTCATCCTAAAATTCTTCCTCCACATCTCCAAGGAGGAACAGCGGCGGCGATTCTTGGACCGGTTGGAGGATCCCAAGAAGTTGTGGAAGTTCTCCGCTGCGGACGCCCAGGAGCGTGACCACTGGGCCGCGTACAAGGACGCCTTCGAGGACATGCTCAACAACACCAGCACCAAATGGGCCCCTTGGTACGTTATTCCTTCCGACTACAAATGGGCCGCCCGGACCCTGGTGGCGGCAGTGATCACCGGCACCATAAGGCAGCTCGATCTCCACTATCCAGAGGTGTCGGCGGAAGGGCTTGCCGAACTTGCCCAGGTCAGGGCACGTCTGATCAGCGAAAATGGGAAGAAGGCCAAGGGGAAAAAAGGTGCAAAGGGGTAAGGCTAGAACGGAAGCTCTGCCATCGAACTGCCCGCACTTTCACTCCCTTGCAACAGGCAAGACCCTCTTCTCCGGGTCCTCGTAATGCTCCACCTCAATGGTCACGTTCGGCTTGATCCCAGCTACCGCCGGCAACAGGTGGTTCAGGACCTGCTCAGCGGTCGCATCATACCTCCGCCCCTGCGAACTGATCTTGAACCAGCCCCCGCGGTCCTTGAAATAGAACTCGGTAAAGCCCTTGCCATGAAGTTTTACGACGTAGGTCTCGTTCATCAAGTTCATGGCCCAAGCATCACCGTCCCCGCATAAAAAGAGACTGAGGTCCGGCACTTCTAAATGATGGCTCGAAATCATAGGCCGGAAAATGCCGGTGATGGGAAGTCGGCGGCATATCCGCCTCATTGTCGAGAAGGGTCTTCGGGGGCGAACAAATCGCCTCCCTCGGAATCACCTCCCATGGCCACCGCTATGTCAAACTCGGACCCAGCCCCCTGGCGGGTTTATTTCAGCCAACCGAGTACCTGCGGCTCCCCCCTGGCCGACGGCCTCATCTCTTCCTTCTTGGGATACCCGAGGATTATAGGGGCCACCAGCTGGTGATCGGCGGGGACGTTGAGTTCCCTGACGAACTCGGGGTCATAGGTCAAACCCTTGGCGAAACCGATCCAGCAGCTGCCGAGGCCCAGGCTCTTCGCGGCAAGCATCATGTTCTCCGCGGCCAGGGAAGCATCCTCCACCGGAGTAAGGCAGGCCGGTGTGGCGAAGACGAACACGATGGCCGGAGCGCCGTAGAATATGTCATTGTTGGGGTTGGAGAGCTGCTTGACCATGTTGGCGGTCATGTCGTTCGGTCGCGCCTCGTTCATCTTCTGAAAGGCAGACAGGGACATAAGACGGCCCTTCTCGGCGTAGGCCTTGAGCTTGGACCTATTGGTTATGACGGCGAACCGCAGCCCCTGGGTGTTGGCACCGTTGGGAGCGTGAAACCCAGCCTTGATAATCTCTTGTAAAATATCTTCGGGAACGCTCTTGTCAGCATAGGCTCGGACGGAGCGGCGTTCGTAGATGTTTTTCATGATCTCGTTGGTGATGGTCATGGCCATTAGATGGCCGAGTGGAATATTAACTGTTCTCTCCGTCGTCCATTCTCCCTCTGGAGGGGTCCTGCAATACGCTACTCGAAGTCTGGAACCCTTTCTCTACTGCCAAGCCGGCCTGCCCATTCATGGGAAGCCGCCTAGCTCAGCACCACTCATGAGGGAATAGATTGGCGTCTTCAGGTATCGAAGGCCATTTCGGCTGGAGAGTCTCGAGTTTAGCTCGATACAGGGCTTGAAGCCTTGACAGGGCGGACGAACTCCACAATGACCAATCCGTGTGGGACCGTGCCATATGGTCACTTTTACTAGACACACTTTCACTCACCTCCCACCGCAAACGACGTCTTTTAGGTGGGAACATCTCGACGACGATGGAGAACGAATGCGCGGCTGCGATCAAGGCAAGGGAGTGTCCGGCATGCGGGGCCTCGAATCGCATCAAGTACGGGTTCAACGAATTATCCGTCGAGAGCCCATGCAGCTTCTGTGGGTCGATGGTGCTTTGGAAGCGAGGGGAAATGAATATCGACATGCTCCTTCACGATCTCCTGGAAACCGATGAGCCAAGGCTAGCTTCCCTCGACTGTTTCGATAAAAATAGTGGGGACATGAATCTATGCAATCATGCGGACGATCCCCCTGTAAAATAATGGGTGAGCTGCATGACGATCATGTAGGAATCCCCTAACAGATCACCATGGAGTAGATTCTGTCAGAATCCTTACAACGATTTACGGGGTTCTCCTTAAATATCGTTATGTTTTCAATATCGTTGATGGGGGTCCAGCCTTCTCCAACTTCCCCAACATTAAGTTTTTACTGGGCCCCCATCATCCCGATCCAGCGCTCTTTGGAGCTAGTTCCCTGGAGATACGCAACAGGGGAATCGATCTAGCCAGTGTCTCGGCCGTTCCCGGAGAAGGTGTTCGGCGAGATGGTGTTGCCGCTCCCGCTGTACACGCGGATGCCGAAGGAGGGGCAGTTGGTGATGGTGTTTCCAGTAACCACGTTGTTGCTTCCCACGATCGATATGCCGGCCATGCTGTCGTTCCATCCGGCATGGTTGATGGCGTTGTTGGTGACCCGGTTGTTTATCCCGACGAGGTGAATGGCATACCCTGGCGTGTCATTGATGGTATTGCCGTAGCACTGGCAGCCGTCACCGGCCAGCTCGATCCCCCCCTCGCCGGCGCTGGATGTCGAGTAGATGAGGTTGTTGCGCACCACGGTGTTGGTAGCCAGGTTGGTCGAGTTCCATCCGACGTTGATGCCAGGATGCTGAGAGTCCTGGCCGCAGTCGATGCAGGTGTTGTTCTCGATTAGGCCGCTGGAGACGATGTCCTCGGCCCCACGGGGGCTCAGCGACAGCCCGGAGGTCAGAGTGCGCTCCACGCGGTTGTTCCGCATTATGTTGTTGTCGATGTGCTGAACTATGCCGTCGTCTTCGCAGTAGAAGTAGCAGCCGCCCTGATCGCTGTCATGGATGTGACAGCGATCGATCAGCGAGTTCGAGCACCACGCCATCATGAAGGAGTCCCAGGTCGAGTTGTACGATTCCACGTTGACGATGGCGACGTTGGTGCAGCCCATGCACTCGATGTTGTCGTACGCTCCATCATGGATCTGGAGGTTGGCGATGATGAGATCATGACAGTTGTTGAACTCCATGGGGTTGCTGCCGGAAGTGGCGGACCTTTCCTCCCGGCTACCGTTCCATTCTCCGCCCTGCACTTCAAAGTTCTTCTGACCACTGGCAGTGAGCATGTATCCGGTCTCGTCGCTTCCCCATGTGACCGTTCCGTTCAGCACCAGGATGGTATAGCTGGGAATGTGGATCGTCTCGGTGATGATGAAATCGCCTTCTAGCAGGACGGCTTCTTTCGCCGTCCTCTCCGACGTCATTGAGTCAAGAGCGGTCTGGATGGCTGCGGAAGCGTCATCGCCGGTATAGAATGGCACACCATCGGTGTCGGTCACGTTGTAGGTGCCATCCTCGCCGGTGATGGTGTAGTCAAACACCGTCGGAGTGGTGGGTGTGGTCACCGGTCCACTTATCGCGGGAACGGTAAATGGGTAGAAAATGACGATGATTGTGATGACGATGACGATCGCCGCTACTAACATGACCATCCTGATACCGGGCTTCCTCCGGCGTCGATCGACCGGCGGACCTTTGGGTGTAGTCTCCGTTTCTCGACCGCCCCTGTGATCAAGATCGGGCGTGACATCATCGCTCATTCCCCCACCACGAGGACGTTCACTCATTATCGCTCTCCCTTCTTCAAAGGAAGCAACGGAGCAATAAGAATAACTCATGAACCTAGGCGCTGACTGGCCGAATCTCCAGGCCAGGCAAAACCGTTAATAATTGTTGTTCGGAGAGTGATGAGTCGGGCTGGGAACTGAATCCCCTAGCAACCACCGAGTATCATTGGGTTATCCTTCCCATCTTCCCAGCCGGCACCACAAGCTCCTTGATCGGCTCACCTTTGGGCTTGTTCAGCGCCCATCGGCCGATGTTGTAGAGAGGAGCCCCCGAAGGCCACCATGAAGTGCGGTCATCGATGGTCCGATGGTTATGGATCCCATCTGCGCTCCAGGTTCCGCAGCCAGACGACGACCTTGTCCCTTGCCCCGGCGTATGTATTGTCATGCGATCTGACCCATTGCATCACGAGCGCCAGCAGGATGCCGAGGAGCGCCCCTGTCAGGACATCTGACGGCCAGTGCACTCCCAGGTACACCCTGCTGAGGCCGATGAGGGCGGCAAGCATGTAGGCCACAGCGCCCCACCGGACCTTGGTTCCCAGGGCAATCAGCGTCGCCACGGCGAAGGCCAAGGTGGTGTGGCCGCTGGGCATGGAATAGCCACCCGGATCTGTGATAAAGCCCCACTGAAGCATGTGCACGTCCGCAAGTATGGCGTATGGTCGATCACGGGCGATGAGCAGCTTCAGCCCCTCAACGGCAAGCGATGCGACGATTAGCAGGACGACGACATCGAATCCCAGCTCCCGTTGCTTGCGCCACCACAGAACGGGTGCGGCAAGCAACAAGATGTACCACGCCCCCAGGGCAGTGAAAAAGACCATTGTCAGGTCCAGAAACGAATCGGAGCCCGCATGGTTCAGGGCGCGAAATATAATTTCGTCGAGGTACATGCAACAGTCCTTCGATGGAGGTCGATGGGCCGAGATGATGAATTTATTGTGTCCATCAAACCAGGATTTTGAAGATCGCCCCGATCGTCCGATCATTGACCGTGCTGCCGATAAGGCAAAGGGCGGCTCTCAACGTCAGGTCCGGTAGGCAACCTTGCTCAGAACACTCCCAGTAGCATCACCGCTCCAAGGGCCAACATGACCAGCCCCAACACGAGCCGCAGGGTCCTCCTGTTCTCCAGCCGCCAGGAGTTGGCCCTATCCTTGGAGATGCCCATGGTGAAGATCGCCAGTATGACCACCAGGGGAAGCACATAGATCGCGTTGTAGAGCACCAGATAAGGTATGCCCTCTGCTGCGGTCATGCTGTTACCGAGCAGGCTCAGTATCGCGAAGTAGATGCCGCCGGTGCACGGCAATTCGAACAGGCTAACAACGAATCCGAGCCCCACCGCCGCGGGAACGCTCGCCTTCTCGACATACTTCTTTATTGTGGGCTTCCTAGATTCGGGAATGGCCATCGTGGGCTTGGTGTTGAATAAAAGGTAATCTTTGATGTTGATAAGTCCGATCGCTATCGACAGCACGGCAGCCGCATAGTAGATGGCCCGGGTCATTGTCGTCGATTGCAGGAAAGCCACAATGCCGAGGCCAGCGAAGAAATAGACAAGATAGACCGTGCCTATGTAAACAAGGCCGACCGCAAGCATTCGCCTCTTATTACCCAAGCTTGTCAGGAAGATCAGCAGGATGATCATGACACTTATGGCACAGGGATTGATACTATCCGCAGCCGCCGCGATCACCACCATGGCCGTCGTCAGGCCTGTCGAAGATCCACCGCTCTCAGGCTTGGGATTGGTTCCGTTGTCGGCACCGCCTGTGCTCGTTTCGGTGCTATTGCCGTTATGGCTTCCACCTCCTACATCGGTGTCGTTGGTTTCGAGCGCGCGAACGATGGCCGGTTCGAGTCTCTCCTTTATGGCGTCCTCGCCCACCAGAGCCTCGTTCCCTACGCAGACGGAAGGGACCACCGGGTCCTTGATGCCGTAGCGGTCGATGAACGCCTGGTACAACCCCTGGTTCGTGCTGTTGTGGTTGATCTCCAACTTGATAAGAGTGGCCTGGGGATATTTCGCTACCACTCGGTCCACATACGGCTCTGTGGTCGCACAGTGGGGACAACCAGCTGAAAAGAAGTAGCAAATGATAACGCTCTCGTTCGCTTTGTCTTCGAAGGTCATGGTGTAGCGGGAACTCGACGAACCGGTATCCGCCCATTGTCCAGAGCTAAGGCCGTTGAGGACCAAGCTCGAGGCTAGCATCAGCAAGAGGATGAGGAATATTGCGACGATGAATGAAGCTGTCCTCGCTCTCCTGCCGATCACATAATCTATTGTTGAACCGATGCCTTATAAGGCTGTGCTGCTCGGTCAGTCCAGAAATGGTAGCCCGCCATATTCCGCACCGCCTAGGCGTCCTCCCATTCGGACCTGACGTTCTGCTGTGCGGTCGAAGCCGCTCGACGCGATCGCCTCCCCCGCATAGATGGCGGATGATCTAACCTTGCCTCACGATCCCCCTCGTCCGCTCGAGGTGCGGAGACGCAGGCTATGGGCTACTTTAACGATGCGAGAAAATCGTCGATGTTCATGGCGGCGAAGGTCACTGTCTCCAGGCTCCCCCTTGCGCCCAGCTGGACCATTATCTTCGCCATCGTCTCGTTGTCCGGCGCTTCGAGGATGGTCAGGAAATCATACTTGCCCAGGAGAGCGTATTGCCTCATTACCTTCGCTCCCATCTTGCTGATTTCCTCATTCACTTCCAGCAGTCGATCCGGGTTGGTGCTCAAGGTCTTCCTCCCTTCAGCCGTGAGCCGCGACAGTACGACGTACTCGGGCATTTTCATCACCGATCAGATACGGTCACCGACGGATGATAATGATTGCTAATCGTCCGATCATGTTCGCCTGGAGTTATGAAAATGATAGTTCAGACCAATTTATTTATCAATCGTTATTGCATAATGATTGTTCGGGAAGGTAATAGAAGATGGCCGCTCTGGTAAAAGACTACATGAGGCAAAAGAAGGAGATAGTATCTCTGGAAGACTCCGTTCAAAGCGCTATTGAGCTGATGGTGGAAAGCGACCAGGGAAGCGTGGTCGTACTAGATGACAAGGACAAGGTCGTCGGCATATTCACCGAGAGGGATGTGCTTCGTCACACCATGACCAACCAGCCCACTTTCCTGCACCTCAAGGTCTCCGAGGTCATGAGCTCTCCCGTTCTTACCGTCCCCGAGGACATGAAGGTCTCCGAGGCTCTCAGCATCATGAACGATAAGAACGTCCGCCGTCTTCCGGTGGTCGACAAGAGCGGCAAGATGATCGGTTTTATCTCATGGAGGGAGCTCTTCGCCAAGATCCCACGGAGCATCCTCTGAGATCCCACATCATATGTCGCCTTCAAGAACTGGCCATGTCGAGGATCCTAGCACCGGGGAGAAATTGATCTCAAGGTAAGAGTGACGCCGCACAATCGGGCGCAGGTCGGAATGCTGGATTTCTCGGTTCAACGGCTTGCCCGTAGGGCCGAAAGCGGGAAACCATCCCCTTGGAATTATTAAAAGGTCAGAGTCGATCCTCAACGCCATACGGGTTGGCCAGTCATAACGAGCGGACGCTGTTCATTCAAAGCTGGCATTCAACACGAAGGATTTGTATTCAGGTCAGATCACGAACGGTAAAGTTCGCTCACCTTATCATGCACACGAGCTCCTTTAAGCTATATGCCAGCAGATTCCCCTTGCGCTCGGCGACGATATTGGGGCGTTGCTTGATCAGCTTGCTCACCTGATTGGCGTCTACCCGGGGCTTCATCGTGCCGAACGGCCACTTCTCATCAATGTACTGAGTGACGAGCTGACGTGCCGTCATCTTTCCATGCTTGCGCAGCAGCATCTCGATGAACAGTCCGATCCGTTCATGCCTCTGATGCGCCCGTCTGGTCTCGAGGCCACCAATGTTCATACCTTCGCCCTGTGACAATCACACCACTCCCAGACCACTCTCGAAGCTAAATGAGGTATGTATATAGCGTTTACTAAAAATAATGAGTAGTTTCCAGTCCATACCTTGTCGTTCGATATTCTGACGGATAAGAGGCATCACCACTCGATAGCCGCATGGTCGTGATGTTCGAACAAGCGGCTGGTAGGCCGACGAGGTCACCCGGAGAAGACGATGCCATCAGTCCCCTTCGAACCTGAACCCAATCATTCCCGAAATTAGGCAAAGCGTCGCTTTGCTAACTGCCAAGGCAGCTAAGAGGCGGCAATACTCGAGCATCGTGAGTGAGGGTATTCCGCCCTGGGTCTCGATCACCACTGCGTTCTCGAAGGAGGCCCATGGCGCCTAAGGGACAGTATCTCCGAGAGATCGTTCAGGGGTGGGCAAGGAAGTAATAGTTGGTGACCTGCTCGAACTGGTCCACGAAGTCCGCCTTGCTCAGGGAGGGCTTACCATCCAGCCAGTCCTTCATCACCGAGACCTGAAGACCTATCTCATCGACCAGCAGGTCATAGACCTGCTCGGGACGGACGTCGTAGAATTCGGCTGCTCCGCGCCCATGCTCGAAAACGATGTATGGCTGGTTGCGTTTCAGGGTTTCCTTGCCACCTTCGAGCACCAGGTACTCCGCCCCCTCGACATCGATCTTGACGAAATCCAACGAGCGCCCCTCAGGATAGACTTCATCCATGGTCTTCGTCCGCACGGTGATCTCCTTGATCTCCGGCTTTCCAAAGTCATAGTGCCGCCGGCGGAGCCCGGAGTACCCGGGGTTGTTGGTGACCAGTTGGAAGGAGGAGGTCCCGCAAGCATTGGAAAGCGCGCACTTGTGCACCTCCACTTGTGGATACCTTTGTGTCAGGCGGTCTGCAAGGTCGGGAATGGGCTCGATGGCCATGTGCTCCCCCCGGGGGGCGAACTTCAGCATATCCTTGAGGATCATACCTTCGTTGGCGCCGATGTCTATGCAGTTGGAGTTCTTGCCCAGCACCCGGGACATGATCTTGTGCGCCTGTCGATCATAGTAAAAGTTGGGATTGTGAGTGTAGTAGCTGTAGACCAGGCTGTAAAAGTTCCTCACCGACCTTTCGAAAGGCATCCCCGTGATCATCTTGTTCAAGCGTTTTCGTAGCGTCATCTCTATCGAGCTACCCCTTGCGCGGCAGCATGTAAATAATTTTCTCTAGTATAATAAATGATAAGAATAGAATCGTAGAACCATTGAAATCGAGATATTGCCCCTGACTATGCGGCATGTTCCTGTTCCGCGCGGTGAGGCGCTGTATTACGATGGATGCAGGGGCAACATCATGCTCATGCCTCGATGCCTTACTAGGTAGACCCATGCACTGGCAGGACTTACGATCTCTCAAGTGGCCAAACTTCAAACATACGTCGAAACTTCAGGTCACCAAGGCCAAGATCATTGGTACGTTCGATCCGGAGGTCCTTTAAATGCTTGCAATACGCACCTCTGGAGCCTCCTGGATGATCGGATCGGGAGCGCATCATGCGGGTAAGGAAGAATGGATAAGGGGTGATAGAGGCCCAGTTTAGAACTAATGGTGGGGAAGTTGGAGACTGAGCCTCTACCAATTGCGTGATATTACAACATTATTTGAAGCTTATCATGACAGTATAAGAATTATACGCTACGATGCAGAAATGAGGCATGTTTTCTACATTTGTGTACAAAAATGGACCATGCTACAATAAATGCCGAGGCCTCACGAGCGGGAGGCAGTTACCGGCCCCATCGCGTCCCTCGTCATCAGATCGCTTTCCATCGCCGGTCCGGCAATGGTATAGCTCGCTATCTCATTCACCAGCCTCCACCATCGGAGAACATGCCCTCATATCGCGAAGTCATCAATCAAGATGCACTGGTAAAACGCGCAAGATTGCCCTTTGACCAGCGCTTCCCCTGCCCAGTCGACGGTCCTGGGTACATAGGCGATGCACCAAGCCCAGGATCTTGCCGTCACGTTCTTCCCGCAACGCACCGGGTTCGATCGATGAGCGGCCGATCAAAACAACGTTAACACCTCGAAAGCAACTCGCTTGCCGTTCAGGCAGCCCCCCAGCGGGGACACGATGCTTTCGGATGTAATTAATGCATACCCATCCTAAGCCAAATATTCATCGTCTATTTTGTAAGGTGAAGTATGTAGAATATGTACTGATCGGCCCCGCTCCATCACATGAGGTGGCGCGCTTCTCAGAACGTCCTCTGGCGGCGGATCTCGGCGGGAAAGGCGGAGTTGATGCCGTCCCACTCGCCCCGGTGATACCAAAGTTCACGTTCGCCATCTCTCTGGGCAGCTCTGGCGACATCCCCGAGCTCGACGTCCATGCGCTTTTCTGTCTTCTCCCCCATGAACATCCTGTGGGCGCCCTGCTCGTATCCATAGATATAGCTCGCTCGGTTGGCTTCTGTCGGGAACTCTTTCATCTCGCACTCATAGTTGATCTTCATCGTCTTCATTGGTCTCAGCCTCTGATGCCTATTTACGCATTGCGTCAAGGGACATCGCCAGCCAAACAGGGGGATGGTCGAGATTCTCCCAAGGGACGCATTAATGAAATAGATAGTAGAAATGTTGATCTGGCCTCGCTTATCGCATCTCATTCGGCCTGCTCTTTACCAGATTGCAGAGATTGAGTCTCAGATAAAGTCGATCGCGGCCCTCTCCGTACTCGTTCCTTCGATACTCGACAAATTTAAAGCCACACTTATCGCGATAGAGGTGCAGGGCCCTGACATTGTTGGGATCGACGGTCAATGAGACTGAGGATATGCCGATCATCTTGAGGTACGACAACGCATTGGTGAGGAGATGACTACCATAACCTCTTCCCTGGCTGTCCTTGTCTATCGCCATCTCCGCGATATGCGCATGGGATGGCTCATCCCAATCCTTGATCAGGATGACGAATCCCTTCATGGATTCATTTAAAAAAAGGCCGAGAACGTGACCATGCCTGAGAAAAGGCGTCAAGGACCAAATGTTCAGCAGATCGTCCCCGAACGCCGAGCGATCGATCCTTTGCATCGCCTCCTTGTTCAGATCATTAGCCTCCACATGACGAACGGTGAGTTCCTGAATGCTGATATCGCCGAGCATGCCCTGCACCCTAAGCGCGTAATCGATATTATCCGTTTCCAACAGAGAGCAGACGAGGATAGCGTATCTTGTGGCGCCCCTCCTCGTTGACATAGGTTGGTAGATGGACCATTGCGCTCCGAAATCGCGTACGGGATCTGGGAGCCCCCTCGACGCCTAATCGATATTCAAGGCCGATCATCTGGTACTCAATGGGCATCGATGGGCCTGAAGCGTTCGACCCCCGTCAGGAGGTCGGACCGATGCGGCGGACCGCTTTCCCGAACCGCTTTCTACTGCCGTGCCATCGCGATTCTCAAGCGCTCCTCCGGGCTGATGAGGTGATCGTGATCGTCCTTGCCGATATCCAATTGAACCCACCTGATGATGCCTGTGAATCTGCAGTCCTTTGTGCTATACTCGGTAGTGACTGTCGTGCCGGTCTCGCTCCCGATGTCGGTGGTCTCATCCGCCGAAAAGATGACCAGTTGGGTGGCACCGACCCGACCCCTGCCGGCCTCTTGGCCATCATAGTACAGCGTGACCTCACCGCCCTTGGCCACACCCCCTCCATCGTATGCGAACTCCATCCGCACCTGATGCTTTCCCTGCGAAATCGGCTCCTTCGCTTCGGTCGAGAACTCCTGGATGCCCAGCAGATTGTATGTGAACCTCAGTTTGCCACGCTTGACATACAGGCTCCAACCACCGAACCTTCCGCCCTGAGCGATGATGACGCCGTTCGCTTTCTCATCTGTGACTTCGATCTCGGCGGTGACGGCAAAGGACTTATTTTTGATATTGATCACCGAATTTTCAGACAGTCGCCCCATGCTGGGGAAAAACAGCTGGGAGTTACCACGGATCAGCGTGGGCCGCCCAGCGAGCTCAGGGACCATGCGCTCTGTCCCCCGATCATCAAGGGGAATGACGTTGTACTTGGTGGCCTCGATCAAGAACTGACGCTGCAGCTTGTGCAGGATCTCCGGCCTCTCCTTGGACAGATCATGGGCCTGCGTCCAATCATTGGGACCATCGTACAGCTCCCAGACATCGTCATCAAATGCTACAGCCTTCTGGCCAAAAAGGATCCAAGGCGTGCGGTGCTTGGTGCAGGCGCTCCATCCCTTGTAATATATTCCGCGGTTCCCGCCCATCTCGAAGTACTGCACGTCGTGGCGTTCCGGCTCCTCCGGCGAGTTGAACGAGTACATCATGCTGGTACCCTCCATCGGCGATTGCTGGACCCCGTTAACGAAAATGGGTTCCGGTATCCCCGCCGCCTCCAGGATCGTAGGCGCGACATCGATGATGTGGCAGAACTGCGTACGATGGCCTCCTTGATCTTTGATGCCCTTAGGCCAGTGGACGATCGTTCCGTTCCTCGTGCCTCCCCAGTGTGAGGCCACCTGCTTCGTCCACTGGTACGGCGAGTCCATGGCCCAGGCCCAACCAACAGCGTAGTGGTTAAACGATGATGGTGAGCCGAACTCCTCCATCTTGGAGAGCATGAACTCGGGTGTCTCCAGGGACGCCATCCCGTTGAAGTTCGACATCTCGTTGAACGATCCCTGCAACGTCCCTTCAGCCGACGCGCCGTTGTCACCGATGATGACGAAGATCAGGGTGTCGTCAAGAATGCCCAGTTGCTCGATCGCATCGATCAATCTGCCGACATGATGGTCGGTATGGGACAGGAAGGCGGCGTAGGTCTCCATCTGTCGCTCCAGCACCGGCCTCAGCTCGGCCGGCATCTCGTCCCAGGCGGGGATCTCCGGCGGCCTCTTGGTCAGCTCGGCCTCCGGCGGAATGACTCCCAGCCGCTTCTGTTCCTCGAAAGTCAGTTCGCGCTGCCGGTCCCAGCCGTGAGCGAACTTGCCCTTGTACCGTTCGATCCACTCCTTCGGCACGTGGTGAGGAGCGTGGGTCGCGCCAGGAGCGAAGTACACGAAGAAGGGCTTGTCGGGCATCAGGGCTTTCTGCTGGCGAACCCATGCGATCGCATGGTCGGTCAGGTCCTCCGTCAGGTGATAGCCTTCCTCTGGAGTCCTCGGAGGTTCTACCGGAGTAAGTCCCTGATACAATGAGGGGTTCCATTGATTGGTCTCCCCGCCGATGAATCCGTAGAAGTGCTCGAAGCCTCCTCCACCAGCTGGCCAGGCGTCGAACGGGCCCATGGGCGATGTCTGCCAAGGGGGCACCTCGTGACACTTTCCGAACTGGGCAGTCGAGTACCCGTTCAACCTGAGTGTCAACGGGACCGGCGCCTTTGTGTTCGGTCTGATCGCATTATAGCCCGGGGCTGCGGTCGCCGCCTCTGTAATCATTCCCATCCCCACCGAGTGATGGTTGCGACCAGTCAACAAAGCCTGACGGGTGGGGGCGCAGAGGGCAGTGGTGTGGAAACGGTCGTAAAGCAGGCCCCCCTGGGCCAACTTCTCGAAGTTCGGCGTTTCGCACGGCCCTCCGAACGCGCTAGAGGCCCCAAACCCCACGTCATCGAGCATGATCACAAGAACATTGGGCGCCCCCGCGGGGGGTCTGATCTGTGTCACAGGCGGGAACCCAGTATCCGGGTCTTTCGCGTCGTAGGTCACCAGATGATGGTCGGTCCGATCTGGAATTGGCAAAATAGCTCGGGCAGGTACATCGGCTCGATCAGACATGTCTCTCCCTTCATTCTCTCATTCTGGAATCAAGCATCCAAGCTCGATTTAAGACTTTCTTGTCAACAAATTATGGTATCGAGGGCTGAGCGACATCTTGAGGATCGGACTAACATATAACGGATGTGTACCGGTCGCATGCCTGGTGCTCTCCCCCAAGTTATGGACCAAGTCCGGTACATTATCCCTCGTGCGGGATTGTGAAAAAGAACGTCGTCCCGTGGCCCAGTTCGGACTCGAACCAGACCCTACCTCCGCGGCAATCGATAACCTTCTTAACGACGGCCAAGCCTATCCCGGACCCGTTGTATTCCTCACGCCCGTGCAAGCGATTGAATATCTTGAACAGATGATCGGCGTACCTGGGATCGATCCCGATGCCGTTGTCCTTGACCGTAAATATCCATTCACCGTCGCCCCGTTCAGAAGAGATGTGGATCGTCGGTACTTCCTCACTGCAGAATTTTATGGAGTTGCTGATGAGGTTCTCCAGAACCTGGGTCATTTGCCCCCTATCAGCCATAATGCGGGGCAGGGGATCGTAGGTCACGGAAGCCCCACTGGCCTCCATGATGTTCTTCAACCCCCGGAGAGAGTCGAACAAAACATAGTCCATCTCCACGGGCTCCAATGCCATATTCTGGGGATCAATGCTCGCATAGGTGAGCAGATCATCGATCATCTGTCGCATGCGCTCTGCACCTTCGATGGCGAAGTGCATGTATTCCTTCGCTGCTTCATCGAGGACCTTGCCGTCATACCTTCTCTCGATAAGATCAAGGTAAGTTATGATCATCCGAAGCGGCTCCTTCAGATCGTGGGAGGATATGAAGGCGTAATGCTGCAGCTCAGCATTGGAGCGTTTCAGAGCTTCTTCGGCCTTCTTGTACTCAGTGATATCTCTCATCGCCGATACGGTGCCCACGAACTCTCCGAGCGGACCTATCAAAGCGGTCGTCCGGGAATGACAGAAAACGGTCCGGCCATCCTTATGGGTGAGGGTTAGCTCCCTATCGTACTCCCTGCCCTCGCTTAGCAATTTCAGTGCATTCATCAACACTTGCTCAGAGGATACCATTTTCTGAATGCATCGAGAATGACAGTCCAGCGCCTCGGCCTCTGTCCAGCCGAACATGGCCTCAGCCGCTTTGTTCCAATAGGTGACGTTTAGGCCATCATCAGTGGCCACGATCGCATCATGCACGTTCAATAGAAGCTTGGCCTGGAACAACAGTTCATCGTTCTTACGCTTCCGTTCGGTAATGTCGTTGTAAATGCATGCGAAATGGTCCACTCCCACATGATAGATCTTGATGCAAAGCCATCGACCAGAGTTTTCATTGTGCTGTTCCAGACGCACAGGCTCGCCGCTCTCGACCACTCGGGTGCACGCCTCCAGCATGCGTCCATCGTGAACTGGACCGGCCTCGGTCATGACTCCGGTCGAAAGAAAATCCACGACCTTGCCCTGCTCGTCCCGGACCAGCTCGCAGACCGCGAAACACTCCCCTAACGCATTAAACATCTTGCGATGCTGGGCTTCAGTCAACACCCCCACATCGGATGGCTGCGGAGATCCATCCTCGATCATGCTCATGCCCCATGTTCCCCTGGATCGATTCTATGCGCCAATATTGTCTAGGGGGATAATGACATTCGTAACTTCAATGTGTTCATAAGACGCGGGGTTGATCGCATGATGTGCCACTGATCGAAGCACATCATAGCTGTCAAGTCCGGTCTTCCAGGAAGCACGAAGTTAAGTGACCAGACCAGGTATTGGTAAGAGCATCGGCTGAACCATGTTTGATGATAATGCCTTCTTGCCCCTAGATCGGCTCGACTCTCTCCCTGCCGACTATTTTCCATCCAAGCCAGTGGTCATGACTGCCTAAGGGGTCTGGACACCTCGGTCAGGCCCATGTTCTTCAGCATCAAGCTCGCGACTTCGACCCCCTGCATGGAATGAATATAATGTTTGAGTAATAAGTAAAATATTTACATTCATTCTTCAATTACCATCTAGCAGAGGGTAGGGAGGGGTATGAAACGGGATGTCCAGGAGGCTAGCAGAGACTCCGATCCATTCCGCCAGGCTGATTCCCTCGCCCCTTATCCTCTGACCGATGAATGAGGATGTAGCCCCCTCGCTCATCTATGCGGCAGAGGGGACCATGGGAAAAGGGAGCGCCCAATGATGCGTCATAGCGTTCCTCCTCCCCTTTTTATTGGCTCATTTCCTCTTATAGGTACTGATCAAACCGACGATAGCTACTGCTACAAGGGCGATTCCCATTACAAACATGCCGAGGAAGAGGGTGCTAAAATCTCTCGAGGGATCGGAAAAGAACGCCAGTAGGCTGAGGAATAGTGCCATGAGGCCAAGCATGATGATGAGCTGCATGGATTGAATGTGTGCCAATGCACGTCCTTTCCTCTTCTGAGGAGCTTTGATATCGCCTGCCAATGTCTGCCCTCACTGGCATCTTAACAATCAATAAGCCATATTATCTTTCATCAGCCATTACATCTATTGAGAATATCTGGAATACCGGCATGAGAGCAATCACAAAAAATGCTGCATCCGTCAGCGCTCAGTGCATCTGATCGAGACGTGGATAGAAAGGTGAACTGGCCATGCTGGCGGCTTCCATCAGATCACGAAAGGGACTATGGCCGCCAGTAGGATGGCGAAGGCCACCATGCCCGCTTCGTAAGGAATGGTAATGACTCTGGCCAAGGTCAGGGTCCGAGCACCGAAAAAAATGATTGCGATGGCCAAGCCGGCCGCGGCCTCGTACCATATCGAACTCAATAATTCCCCCTCGACATACACCACTCCGGCCAGGACCAGGAAAGTGTACCAAATTATCACGTATCCGATGCATTTAGCATAGTACTCCCAACGCCGGCCGAGGGAATGAGAGATGCCCCATATGATTATGGAGGTCATCAGGGCCGGGTAACCGAAAGTATAGACGAACCTCTCCAGGGTGTTCGAGGAAGCGTAGTTGCTGAATGCAAAGGATAGCACTGGACCGATGACCATGAGGGCCCTATAGACGTCATCAAATCGTTTCTTGGCATCCGAATCCTGATCAACCATAACACTGGACAATGAATTACTGGGAACGTGGATTACTTAACCATGGCTCCCTCGGACAAGCCGCCTACAAAATCCCCATGATCTGTTATCCTGGCAGGGTTTCACCTCGCGGCCGCATATATCCTATTCTGTTAGCTCGTAGAGCCTATCATCATCGAAGTCATCAGTGCTGACGCAACCAGCTCTCATGAACAACATCTGAAGAAGACCGCCTTGCAGGGTAGCTAAGTTCTCCAGAAGCTCTTCGTTGGCCATTTCAGGGTTCTCTTCTATTATGGTCGCGATGCCATAACAACAGCTCTTAACGTACTGCTTTAGATTATAAGCAAGGTCGGCGGGACCCTCAACCCCAGGAAGCTCTTTCTCTATCAACGAATCAATGATACCGATATGGTCCCGAGTCTCTTCTTCGATGAAGGCCTTGTACTCCTCGATATCGGCGGGAATGGGGAACAATGGCTCATTGCCCTCGATGCTGTTGTCAAGAAATATCCTAACTAGCTCGTAGAACTGGTAAGGGCCGGCCTTAGTGCCATCGGGCTTATCGCCCATTTTAATCATGCCAACCAGGCCTTGTGAAACCTTCCTGATATTGCTCTCCAGCTCCTCGATGATTTTTGCATTTCGAGAATAGGCCGCATCCATTTCTTCATAAGTAAGCTTCTTCACCATGATCGCCCCCAATTGCACATGAGCGGAAAACTGTAACTACTTGCCCGGATCGTTTACTCCCTGTCATTCTCGCTTGCCCAGTAGCGTATGAATGATGCGATGGCGACTAGCACAACAGCCACTATGGAGATTGACAGTAGAAGTGAGAGAATATCGACGCCGGTCGTTACTGTAATGTGAGAGATCATCGCCAACAGCTAGAGCCACAATGGTCTTCGAAAGGAAATACCTTTAGTGGGAGCGATCCAGGCCATGCTCCCCCTCGCCTCACAGGTACATATTGCACGCCCGGTCCTGAAAAAGGCCATATCTCAAAATTTGAACACTGTTTGGTAGCTGGTGGATGGAGGCGGAATTGATGAATCGGGACTAAAAGGCCGGCGACGCATCATGCTGCGGACGGCTCTCCTCGTCGATGTCACGGATATGGAAGCGAAAGACGCCGCCCTTTGGCTGGAAGCATGCATAGTGAAGAAGAGTCGATCCATAGGGTCATCATCGACGGCGAACACCTCGACCATGATGTCGCCGGGGAACAATGTGACGACCGACAACTCGGACATGTTTTATGAACACTTTGATCATTTCTTTTAACTCCGTAATATAATTATATTGGTTTAGAACCATTCGGGGTTTGATGGCGTTCTGTTCGAACTGCGGTCAACAGATGCTTGATGACGCAAATTTCTGTCCTAACTGCGGTAAGAGCAGACAAGCACGAGGATTTCAATATCCTACCTATGCTTCCAGTCCCCCGAGAAGAGATAGCAATCTCCCGCTCGTGCTGATAGCTATCGTAGCCGTCGTGGTCGTCATCATTCCAATTATTCTAATGATTTTCATGATTCCAGTCATTACTGAAAATGCATCCTCACACGCGATCAAGTACACATCGGATGACTTCTACAACAGCTCGTCAGGCACGCTGATCCTTAACGAATCAGATATGGGTTCGGAGTGGACGAACACATCCGATCCGTCGGATGTGCGTTCCCCAGGCGGTTACATTCTGGATTATTATCGAGCATCATTCAACAAATCCAGCAACGGCGGTTGGATCAACGTCACCATCTATGTTTACAGATATGACGCGATCTATGATGCCAGAGATGACCACTGGCACAACAAGATAGTGGCGTCTAGCGTCGCTGACCTAAAGGATGAGGACATCGGTGACGTCAGCTACTTCTGGACCAATAATAATCTCACCTATTCGCTTGCATTCGTCAAGGGTAACGTAATCGTCGGCGTCAAGCTAGTTGACGGCTCGTCGCATTCCATCGACGGTGAGGAGATGATCAAGGAGATCGCCAACAAACAGGCGGACAAGATAACTTCCTGATCGACCTTTGTCTACAATAATGGTGTTGGGCCCTTCAAGAATGGCCAGCAATTATGGTGATGGGCTGCCAGGTCTCATGTGACCTCAGCTTTGCTACGTAATAAGAGGAAAGGGGCCAGTGAAAGAGAACTATCGTCCATAATCCATTTGTATATCACATTTTTATCCTGGGTCGAGCATGGCATCATTTCGAAGCCTAGAAAGCTCGGATCCAATGCTATGGTCTCCAGCCCACCATTGATGAAGTGGGGAAGATCAAGGTGGGCTGGAAGTAATAATATCCTTCGCATGATCCACGTAGGTTCTTGAAAGCCAAGTATCTGAAAGTAACTATTTTTTACTCACCATTTATGATCCATCTGGGGAAGTCATGGAACGAAGAATGTCACTTTTTCCGAGTGCTAGCCTTGTCAGGAAGACGAGTATCGTCGCCATTTGCATTCTGCTCCTGTCGTTGGTAATAATTCCGCCTGGATGCTCCGCATCTCAAACCATGACCATCACGATCGCCCCGGGCGGCCATTACGACATCTATTTCAAATTTGAGGCCAAGCAACACACAACGATAATGGATGTTCAAAAAACTAACGAATCGGATTTCATCATGTATGATATGGATGAAGCGAACTACTTCCACTACATCAATAAGGAACCGTTCAATTACACGGGCTTTGTGAACTTCAGCCAGGGTAACACTGGCAATTATCATTCGGAGGAGACTGGAAATGATGTTCGATCAAATTACCTTGTCTTCCAGAATCAGGACCAGAGCGATGAAGCAACGCTTACTATCGTGATCGATTCTTATTACTTTGACTATGTAAATCAAAATCCCATCTCGCTACAAGCCATGGTCGCATTGTTTGTGGCGGTCGGGATCACCGCGGGTTTACTCGCAGGAGTATATTTCCTACAGAAAAGAATGTGATGAGGCTGAAGTGACGATTTTGGAGGGAGGAATAATCATGGATGGGGAAGACGGCCGTGTCATTCTGAAGTACAACCTATGGGTCAGGCTATTTCTGATCCTTGGCGTTTTCTTTTGGGTAGCGATCATTGTCATCGCCTACGTAGGTTCCGATTCCAACATGGGCCCGGCATGGCTGATCTTGTTATTTTTCATTTCAATCACTCTAGGTCCGGCCATAAACGCCAACCTGACCTGGTTCGCCTACGATGGCCAGGGCATAGAGTGGCACAATCCATTGCGCAAGCCCGTTTTCATACTGTGGGATGAGATTAGCGCAATAAGGCCTATCTCCAATGGATGGAGCATCGAGGGGCCCGGCCGAAAGATCAAGCTGTCAGGTGACCTCAAGGGAGTGAAAGAGCTTGGTCAGGAGATTGAAAGGAGAGTACCTGACGAAAAATTCTTGAGATATCACCAATAACTCGTGAGGGCCTGACGACACCAACGCCCGGCCCAGTATCCTGTATTTTTAGGTCCAGGCGGATAAATAGGCGGTCGACCGCTTAAAGTATAAACGCCTGTTAATGATATTCTTTTCTAATAATCTACAAATATTCTTTGTTGTCTTATAACATCAATTCTGATCACGAGGCGGGGAAAAATGACGGGGGTAGGGGACTTTAGGTTAAGGCGTGGATATTGTATATTGTTGACATTCGTGTTGCTGTCGACAATGTCCTTCTCGGCGGTATTGGAGCAGGCCGGAGCGGAGACATTCGGTGATTATTACTACGAACTCATTAACAGCGATACGGAGGTCGAGATCACCGGATATCTCGGCCCTGGTGGTAATATTGCCATACCCAACGAGATCGATGGTAAACCGGTCACCTCGATAGGCACCTATGCGTTCCAGTCCACCCCATTCATTACTTCCGTCACCATCGGCGGCGGCATCACGAACATCGGGGGGAACGCCTTCTCCGGATGTACCGATCTGACCGAGATTAACGTGGATGCCGCCAATGCCATTTACGCCAGTGCCGATGGCGTGTTGTATGATAAAGCAATGATAGTTCTGATCCAATGCCCCGGCGGCAAGGCGGGGTCTGTCACCATCCCAGGAAGCGTAGTCTCCGTCGGCAACAGCTCGTTCGAGGGCTGCACCAGCCTGATCTCCGTCATTATACTCGACAGCGTCACTTCTCTCGGGAGATCGGCGTTCTCCGGTTGTACTGCTCTGACCTCGGTGAAGATTGGAGAGAGGGTACGATCGATCGAGAGCAATACTTTCGCCGGTTGTACCGCCCTGAGCTCTGTGACCATTCCTCGCAGTGTAACATCCATCGGGCAGACAGCGTTCGCCAGCTGTTCTTCTTTGAGCTCTGTGACTATCCCCAATGGAGTCCAGTACATCTACGACCTGGCGTTCGTGCACTGTTCTTCTTTGGCCTCCGTGACTATCCCCGGGAGCGTCAAATCCATTTGGAACGATGCCTTTGCCTACTGCAGTTCGCTGAGATCCGTTACCATCTCCAACGGCCTTGAGACTCTGGGAGAATACGCGTTCGCCTACTGTCCTTCGCTTACATCGGTGACCATCCCCGGCACCGTGACGTCGGTGGGCCCCAGCGTGTTCAGAGAATGTACCTCCCTGACCTCTGTGACCATGTCCGAGGGCACCACCGTCATCGGAAAATCGGAGTTCTACCAATGCACCGCTCTTACCTCGGTAACGATTCCTGGCAGCGTGACAACGCTCTCGGACAGTGCGTTCTACAATTGCTCCGGTCTGACCAGCATTACATTCGAGGGCAATGCTCCAATGGGCTTTACCAGTTGTTTCACGAACCACAACCCCTCGCTGGTCATCTACTACCATGCCGGGGCTACCGGTTTCACCAACCCGTGGTACGGCATACCGACCGCAGCTTTGACCTCCAACGCTAACCTGCCAGGGGCTCCGAGAGAGCTAACCGCGACGCCGGGCATTGGTCAGGTGCAGCTATCATGGGCCGCGCCAAGCACCGATAGCCAACAGAGCATCGTAGGATATCACATATATTGGAGCGAGGAGCAGAACAACGGTTACTCGCCCATATCAGTCAACACCACGAGCTACCTGCACTCGGGGCTGGAAGATGGGCGGACATACTACTACAGGGTGACTGCGATCAGTCAGGCAGGCGAGGGGGCAACAAGTGCCATCGTGTCCGTCACAACGGCCAATGCGTCGTCCCTGCCATCCGTCCCCGGCGATCTGGAGGTGGTGGTGAACGGCGAGACAGTAAGGCTCACTTGGAAGGAGCCATCGAGCGACGGAGGCTCAGCCATCACCGGATACATGATCTACCGCGGGACCAGCGCCAGCGATATGGAGTACGTTGCTACGGTGACCGGGACATCGTATGAGGTCGAGGGATTGGGGGACGGGGACCATTACTACTATGAGGTCCATGCCATCAACGGCAATGGCATAGGCTTGCCGACCAGCCCCGTAGACATTAAGAATGCGGCATCGAAGGATGGATCGACCGATAATCTACCTATTGAATATCTCGCCCTGGGAGGGGTGGGAGCGGTGGTGGCGTGTATGGCGGGCGTACTTTTACTGAGGAGGAGACCGGCGCTCAAGCGATAGGGTCTCTGACTCAGCATACCCCAATGCGCGGCGCCGGAGTGATCGTGCCCGATCTGCCGTCCCTCCATGAGGATCAGCAATGTCCTAAACAAAGGCCATCGTTAAAACCAGCAGAAGCGCGATTTCTATCGCCCAGATCAGGGTGGCAAACGGGAGCAACAATCTTCCTACCTTTACCGTTTCCCTGAGGTCCATGGATAAACCGACTCCGGCCATGGCGATGGTGAGGGTTGAGGCCGACACATTGACAAGGGCTGCCTTCACATCATTGCCGAACGACGGATCCACATACAGCAGAACGGAGGCCAGGATGGCCACGAACACGAAGGCGATCAGGAACCCTTGAAATTTGACCGGTTCCTCCTCCTCATCATGGCTCGATTCGGTTCGGCTGAACCATCTGGCCAGGAAATACGAAACGGCCACCAACATGGCCACCCGGGTCATCTTGTACGCAAGCACGAGGCCAGCAATGTCCTGGCCTCCGAACGCGTTGTGATAAAGGTCGGCCGCAGGTATGACATTGCCTATCTCGTGTAGAGATCCTCCGACGAACACCGCAGCCTGGGCCGATGTAAGTCCGCACGCTATCGCAACATATGGGATTATGAAAACGCCAACAAGGCCCAGAAGACTGATAACGCCGATCACTGCGTAGAGGTTGTGAGGTTTAGCCCTTATGGCCGGAGCCACGCTGAGGCAGGCGGACACTCCGCAAACAGCGTTCCCGGTGCCGACCAGGGCAGACGCATCTTTCTCGACCAGCCATCTCTTACCCAGATAGATAGAAAGCCATATGGTGAAGGCCATAACGGCCACAATAATGACGATGCCGGCGATAGATGCCGTGGACAATACGTCCGCTGTGACTCTTGCTCCCATCAATACGATGGCCAATCTAAGAAGATATTTTCCAGCGTAGGAAGAACCCAGGGCCAACAGCTTCCAGGTGATGAAGATGCCGATCATCAATGCCAATACTATCGGTCCGATCTTGAATAGAAGAGAAAAGACAGGATTGTCGATGAAGACGGAAGATGGCAAAATCCTAGGTCCATTTTCAAAGACCGTCCCTCTGGTAAAAACATACGAAAATAGTGCGATCGCCGCACATACTGCCAATCCAGGTAGATGTCCCAGGCGGAGAGTGTAGTAGCCCTTCAGTTCCTCACGATATGCCGAGATGCCATCACCTAGATTGTCATCCAGGCGATATCCCGGATGGCATTTTGGGAGGCAGAGCATCAAAGTATCTAAATTTTTAGCCTATGTGCGACATTGATCCTAACAACCAACTCTGCAGAAGTGAAAGCAATTCAGCATCGCCCTGGTCGAAGTCGATGGAAAAGAGTATCGGCTTTCTCATCAGCTTGGCCAAGGTTTTTCTTCATTAGTGGCTCGGAGCTCTTATCGGCAGATATCACGCGAGGCTTCAACAGGGGCTATATGGCTCGATCGCCATTGCGGCTTCACAGTCCAGGCATGATGTAGCTTCCAACTCAACGGGCGCACCACATTTCGGGCACGTCATATATGCCCCACACGATCTTGGAATTGACCTGGACGGCATTCAACATTCTTGCGCTCAGCTTAAGGTCATCGAGGCAAATGCGAGGGGCATCCTTATTCGCCCGCCTTCTTAGGAAGCTCTGGGATCTTGGATGCCGGATGATAAGTTAGCGGCAGAGCGTCCTGGTCACCCGTAGCATCTTTTTTCGAAATGGACTCGAGCAGTTCTGCTTTTTGCAGGATAAATTCGTCGTTGGTGAGAACACCATTCTCTTTCAATCTGGCGAGCCTTTCCAGGAGTTCGATCCTCTTCTCGGAGCTGAACATCGTGCTCTCTTCCTTCTCCTCATCTTCGGCCTTCATTTCTTCAATATATCCCGATACGATGATGCCAGCGGGCATGGCTACCATTCCAACCCCCAGGATGGCTATGAACGCTCCCAGGACTTTTCCGATAGGCGTTATCGGGACCACATCGCCATACCCGACCGTGGTTATGGTAGCGATGGCCCACCACATGGTGTCCGGGATACTGCCGAACTTTTCTGGCTGAACCTCATTCTCCGCCTGAAACATAAGGCAGGAGGCGAAGACCATGAGCACAATGATGAGGAAGAAGGTGAAGAGGAGGCTCTCCTTCTCCCTGCGGATGACCCTGGTCATCAACCCTGCCGACTCCGAGTACCTCGCCAGTTTGGCCACTCGAATGAATCTTATCAGCCTCAGGACACGGAGGAAGCGGGCATCGAAGGCGACAAAGAATGGGAGGTAGAATGGCAGGATGGCTGCCAGATCTATTATGGCGAAGATCGTTGAAGCGTATCTCAACCGCCCCACGATCGGTCGCTGATATCTACCGTCTTCAGTACAGGACCACAATCTCAACGCATACTCGATGGTGAAGATGATCACGATGATGATCTCGCTGGCAACGAAATATTCCCGATACTGGCTGTATATGGACTGGACTGATTCGAGGACAACGCTGAGGATGCTGATGACGATCAAGGCTGTGATCAATGCCATGATCCATCGAGCTGTCTTGTCCTCCGGGTCGGTTGCCTCAAGTATTTGATGAATTCGTGCCTTGATCCTCATCTTACACCTTGGTTCACTTCTTCAAAGACTGTACCATATTCTCTGGCCGGTAGGCTCTGGGATATCCTCGACCTAGGCTCCTGGCCTCACCCATGTCCAAGAGTCGTTGCTCATGTCATCTATTGCGGGCGTCGCATCGATCACGGTTCCATCAGGATCGATGAGCTTGGCCACCTCGTCCCCATTGTTAAGGAACTGCTTTGTGAAGACGATCTTGAGCGATTGGTCTGGTTCTATTGTTCCGCTTAGCACGTAGATGTTCGTCTCACCGCTCGACGATCTGATTGTCCACCGTGTGAGATCTACTGAATCGTTACCTTCGTTCTTTATGACGACCCATTCATTGCCGGCGTCAGTGCCTGCAGGGTTGCTCTCGACCTCGATGATGCGAACGACCACTTCGCTGACGGTCTGGTCATGTAAGTTTTTGATGCCAGTGCCATCATTTTTGGGCCGAGCATCAGATGTGCCAGCGGCATTGGTCGTGGTGGTAGTATTGACGACATTGGTGTTGCCACCATCATTGCCTGAGGCCTTATCGCCGCTTCCGTTTACTGTCGATTTTATGTGTCCATTTCCGGCAAGGGCTGCCCCGATCAACAAGATTGCAATAGGAGCGATCGCCGCCACAACGGGCAAAGCACCCCGCCTCCTCTTAGCTCCAGCCATTGGTGCTGCAGTTCGTTGGGATGCAGTTGCAGCCGACGCTCCGCAATTGGGACAGAATCTGGCATCAGGGTTTGTCGGTGAGCCACACCACGGACACATCAAATTGTTTACCCCTCTATATTTTTGGAAAATATCGAAATCTCAATCATAATACTATCATGAGCTCTCGCTCCGGAGATAATTATCAGAAACGGAACACCGCCTTAAAAGCAAAGTATGCACCGATCACGAAATTACAGGCCGCCCATGTTGTGCAACAGAACGATTGGGACCGAGGCCGACCAATCGAAATGAGCTACCAGATCAAGAATGACGGAAGATTTTCAGGCGCTGTAGACAAAACATAATCATTATTGCAGATAGATGTCTGGAGCCCATCGGTTCGGGCTCGTTACTAACCGTTGTCCTCGACCTCAGCTATGATGATCATGTCGCCATCAACCGGCCTCAGCCCGGTTGGCATTCATAGAAGGAATATTTTTTATTATGCCGTATCATTGTTCCGGGCACAAATGGACGAGCTGGACCTCCGAGCCTACCAGATGCTGACCGTCAATGCACGCATCACCTATAGGGAGATGAGCGAAACGCTCGGGGTCAACGTTCCCACGGCCCATGGAAGGATCAAAGGCCTCATCGATAACGGCATCTTCACCAGGTTCTACGCGACCATCTCCCCCAGCTACCTGAATGCAGTCACCGCCCAGATCTCAGGAGTCAGTCGGTTCAAGCCCCTGGGGCCGCATTTGCAAGACCTAGTAAAGAAAGACTTCGTCGAGAAGGCCTTCATCTTCGGTTCGAACCTCATCATCGTGAAGGTCATCGTTCCTCGCTATGAGTTCCTCGGGAATGCGGTGGAGCACGTCCATGACGCTTTGGACCTTCAGGACTTCCAGGTGATGCTTCCGGCCTCGGTCAGCGTGGGGGGCGTGCCCATTCACAACAAGTTCGTGGGGAGCAAAGAACTAGCGCCCATGGACTACCGGATCATCAATGCCCTGCACGACGACTCGAGGCGGCCGCTGGTTGACGTAGCCGAGGAGCTCGACGTCTCGGTGAAGACGGTGAAGGGCCGCCTGGACCGTCTGATCGAATCGAGGGCGATAGACTTCGGAATCCACTGGTCGCCGGAAAAGTCGTCGGGCATAGCCTTCGTTGTGATGATCGACCTCAAACCGGAAACGAACAAGGAGGCGTTCGCCCGAGTACTGAACGAGCGGTTCGGACCTCACATAATCCTTACGATGCAATACCACAACAAGCCGAACTTCATGACCGCCAAGTGCTGGTTTCCAACAATGGATCGGCACTCCGAGTTCGTGAGCGAGGTCGAGGGGATGGGGGTCGTGAAATCGGTCAACTCCCGGGTGATCCAGAGCACACACCTATACGAGACCTGGCGGGACAGGGTTCTCAGAGAGCGGGCGGATGCCAAGAAGGCACCCACATCTCCCTAGGCATCTTCCGATTTATTATCTCGTAGCCAAAAAGAAAGGAAGGAAAAAGGCCTCTTTTTTTCCAAAAATCATCCGGTCCACGAACATGGACTCTTATGCCCGGACATCGTCCTAATTCTAGCTCAAGGATGGCAATATGATGGTTCCTGATACGAAAAGCGTATCGAGCTGGGAGGGAGTCAAGGCCCTCGGTCCGTTCGATCAAGCGAGCCGGTTTAAAGTGACTGATGTCATGACAACAAGTTGCAACCGGTCGGCTCCCTTCTTCGGGAGGTGCGACCTATGAGTGCGGCCATCTCGGACATGGCCATCCTCCTGCTCATAGCCGCCCCAGCCCTCAGTGGTCTGGCCTGCCTGCTCCTCGGGAGGTTAGCTTGGATCGGAAAGGTGGTCATCCTCACCGCTGCCGTCCTAATCAGCTCGATTTCATACCTGATGTATGAGGTGGTGACCGGCGGCGCCATCGCCGTCGACCACGAGAGCTTGCCCTCGGTGAGCACGCTCATGACGTTCCTCGACCTGGCGCTCCTCGTCTCGTTCGCCTACATCGCATGGAGGGGGCGCAGCCTTCTGGCTGGCATGTTCGTAGCCGTCCAGGCTATCGTGCTATTCGTGGTGGAGATGGGGCTCGAGCACCAGGGCGGAGCGGCCCTCGTGGTCGACCAGCTCAGTGTGCTGATAGCCTTCATCACCTCGGTGATCGGTTCGATCATCTGCCTGTACGCAGTGAGGTACATGGAGCACTACCAGGAACACGGCCGGTTCTTTGCCGTGATGCTGCTGTTCCTCGGCGCCATGAACGGTGCGGTCTTCGCCAACGACCTGCTGTGGCTGTTCCTGTTCTGGGAAGCGACCACGCTGTGCTCGTTCCTGCTCATCGGCCACACCGGGACGAAGGAGGCGAAGGCTTCCGCGCTGACCGCGGCGGTGTATACTCTCGGAGGCGGGTCCGCTCTCATCCTAGGCATCGCTCTCTGCTGGCACTACTACGGCACCACGCTCCTCGACCGGATCCCCGAGGGAGGGGCGATCGGCGGTCTAGCCCTCCTGCCCCTCGCCCTCCTGGCCGTGGCGGCATTCACCAAGTCCGCCCAGTTGCCGTTCCAGAAGTGGCTTCTAGGCGCCATGGTCGCGCCGACCCCGGTGTCCGCGCTGCTGCACTCTGCCACCATGGTCAACCTGGGCGTCTATCTCCTCCTGCGGCTGGCTCCCAATCTGAGCGGCACCGGTTATCTGATAGGCCTTGTCGGCCTCGCCGGGGCCACCACGTTCCTCGTCACCGCGGTCCTGGCCATCACACAGAGCAATGCCAAGCGGGTGCTGGCCTATTCCACCATAGGTAATCTCGGACTCATCGTGGCCTGCGTTGGCCTCGATACCTCGATGGCCCTGGTGGCCGGCCTGCTGCTGGTGCTCTTCCACGCCACATCCAAGGCCTTGCTGTTCATGTCCGTGGGCGTCGTCAAAGAGGAGGTGGGCTCGGAGAACATCGACGCCATGGAGGGATTGAGGGACTCGATGCCCGGTGTGGCGGTCAGCATCTTCCTCGGGATCTTCATGATGATCCTCCCGCCCTTCGGCATGTTTGCCTCGAAGTGGATGCTGGGCGAGGCGGTGGCCTCCTCGCCGCTGGTTGCCGTCCTGCTCGTGGCGGGGTTCGGGGCCACGGTGGTCTACTACGCCAAGTGGCTCGGGCACCTGTTCACCGGCGGTCCTGGGCGGAAGGCAGTGGAAAGGGGTCCGACGGACCTATGGTACCTTGGGGCACTAGGATCGACCGCCGTCATCGGAGCGGTGGCCACCGCGCTCATTGGACCGATACTCGATGCTCTGGTGAACCCCTATGTCTCTACCGTCTTTGACGCCCAGGTGAGCGCGGGAACGCTGGGTCTTGAGAGCCCGGTGGGCCTCCTGCCCCTTTCCCTACTCCTGCTGTTGGCCATCGGTGCCGCGCTCCTCATGCTCCTGCCTCGCAAGGCCGGGAAGGGCGCCGAGGTCTACACCTGCGGCGAGGGCAGCGAGGTCCGCACCGGCACCTACTACTTCTGGCCTGAGAGCAGGGTCGTCGCGCTGACCCATAGGGCAAACCTCGCAGCCGTGGTGCTGCTCCTTGCCCTGATCATGATGCCCGTCCTCGGGGAGGTGATCTGATGCTAGATATCTTGGCAGCGATCATAATCTTCGCCCTGTGGGCTCTTGTGCCCATCCTCATCGGCCTGCTCCTCGGAGCGGACCGCATCCTCACCGCCCGGCTCCAAGGCCGAAGGGGGCCGACGGTCCTGCAGCCACTGAAAGATATGGCCAAACTGCTGGGGAAGAGGGCAAAGCAGGTCAACCTCTCCCAGGTGGCGTTCGCCTACCTAGCCCTTGCTCTTCAGGCTGTCGCGGTGCTGCTCCTCATCGCCGGCGGGGACGTGCTAGCTTCGCTACTGATCTCCGGGGCCGGGGCCTTCGTGATGGTCCTGGGAGCGTTCTCCGTCCGCTCCCCCTACTCGAGCTTGGGAGCGCAGCGGGAGCTGGTGCAGATCCTTGCTACCGAGCCAGTGCTCTTGCTGGTGGTCCTCTCGCTGGGGTACGCCAACGGCACCTTCCTGGCCTCGGGCAACGGAACGCTGCTCATCGCCTCCCTGCCCCTGGCCCCGGTGGCCATGATCCCGGCGTTCCTCATGCGGCTCGAGAAGTCTCCCTACGACACGGCCACGGCCCACTCTGAGCTGGTGGCGGGGCCGTACACCGAATACTCCGGGCGGGCTCTGGGGATAATCAAGATGGCTCACTGGTTCGAGCTGGCGGTGCTGTTCGGCATACTGCTGCTGTTCTTCGACCTGCCCGACCCGGTGATGGGGGTGATCCTCAAGGCCGCAGCGGTCGCCACGGTCGTGGTCTTGACGGCACTCATCGACAACTGCACGGCAAGGACCACGCGGTGGACCCTTCTGAGGTCCGCACTGCCTCTGGGGTTAGTGCTGGTCGGAGCGAACCTGACGACCCTTTATCTGATCAACAACGGGGTGATATGATGGCTGCAAGGAGAGAAGCAACCTCGCCGTGGTTGCTGCACTTCGATACGGGCTCGTGCAACGGTTGCGATATAGAGGTGTGGGCGCTGCTGACGCCCAGGTACGACATCGAGAGGTTCGGCATGCTCAACAAGGGCAACCCCAAGCACGCCGACGTGCTGCTGGTGACCGGTGCTGTCACCAGGAAGAGCGCCGAGCGCCTGAAGCGGCTGTACGACCAGATGCCCGAGCCCAAGCTGGTCATAGCCTGCGGGGACTGCGCCTCCACCGGGGCGCCGTACGTGGGCTGCTACAATGTGCTGGGAGGGGTGGACCAGGTCATCCCCGTGGATGTGTACATACCCGGATGCGCGGCGAGGCCGGAGGTCCTTATCGACGGAGTGATGGTCGCGCTGGAGAAGTGGAAGGTCAAGAAGGAGGTGAAAGCATGAGCGAGCGGTCTAACTCGGGAGCGGTGTCGAAGATAAGGGAATTGAGCCAGGAAGGCGCAGTGAGGCTGGTGACCATCATCGCCAGCGAGGACGGGGCGGGAGGGCTGGAGCTCATCTACGTGCTCGACCGTAGCGGGGAGCTTCTATCGATACGCTCCCGTTGTCCCCTGGATGAGGAACTGGAGACGCTCTCTTCCGTCTTCGCCGGTGCCGAGAACCTGGAGCGGGAGATAATCGATCTATATGGTGCCCGCTTCGAGGGCCTGAAGGGTGGCCTGCTGCTCAGGCCGGGAGACCTGGTGGCTCCAATGCGGCGGACCCCCGCGGAGGGATGACATGTCCCGTTCATCGATCATACCGTTCGGACCACAGCACCCAGTGTTCCTGGAACCGCTCAACCTCCAGCTGGAGCTTAATGAGGAGCGGGTGATCGGAGCGGCCATCAACTTCGGCTATACCCACCGGGGCATGGAGAAGGCTATGGCCGCCGACTTCCGGCGGACCATCTACCTCAGCGAGCGTATCTGCGGCATCTGCTCGTTCTTCCACACCTCCGCCTACTGCCAGGGGATGGAGGACATCTACAAGGTGGCAGCGCCGGAGCGCGCCCGGTACATCCGTGTGGTGATGATGGAGTGCCAGCGGCTGACCTCGCATCTCCTCGCTCTCGGCCACACCGCCGAAGCCATCGGCTATGAGAGCTTGTTCATGCAATGCTTCCGGGAGAGGGAACACATCATGAGGTTGGTGAACCAGATCTCCGGGAACCGCGTCCATTACAGCATGAACACCATTGGGGGGGTGCGCCGGGACATCGTGCCGGAGCAGCAGAAGCAAATCCTGGTAACATTAGACGGACTGGAGGAGCGCTTCGCCGAGCTGTCCAGGGTCTTCGAGAAAGACAGCACCGTCCGGCGCCGGATGGTGGGCAAGGGGGTGCTCAGCACGGAGAGGGCCAGGAGCTACGGCGTGGTCGGTCCGGTGGCCCGGGCGAGCGGACTTCGCCAGGATCTGCGAGAGAACTACTACGACGGCCTCGGGTTCAAACCGGTGGTGAGGGAGGAGGGCGACTCCTTCGCCCGCACCATGGTCCGGGTCGAGGAGGTCTGGCAATCCATCGACCTGATACGCGAGGCGCTGCGGAGGATGTCGGACGGTCCGTTGGTTGCCATTGCCAAAGGAAACCCTTCAGGCGAGTCGTTCACCCGCCTGGAAGCGCCCCGGGGGGAGATGCTTTACTACATCAGGGCTGCGGGAAGGGTGGAGCTGGAGAGGATCAAGGTAAAGACCCCCACCTTCATGAACGCGGCAGCCCTGGCGGCTATGGTGCCGGGGAGCGAGTTCTCGGACGTGCCGATCATAACGGTCTCGGTCGACCCGTGCATCTGTTGCACGGAGAGGTGATCCCGTGACCATGCTATCCACGGTCATCAGGAACCTGCTGGCCGGACCGGACACCACCCCCTATCCGAACGCTCCGGCAGACATTCCGCCAACGAACCGCGGGAGGGTGGACTGGGACATGACCAAGTGCTCCCTGTGCGGCCTATGCGGGAAGCGCTGCCCCACTCTTGCGGTGACGGTCGACCGTACGGCTGGAACGATCGAACTGCAGGTGTTCCGCTGCATTGTGTGCGGAGTATGCGCCGACGTCTGCCCGAAGAGTGCTATCTCGGTGCTCCCAGAGTACTCGCGGCCAGGGTACGTGAAGGAGGTGAGGCAGTACCAGAAGGAGGCCGACCGCCCGACGGAGCCCTAGCAATGGGGTTGCCGGAACCGTCCTTCACTTTGTCTTGAGCGATCTGTTGGTTCGCTATCTCCAGGGGCAGAGGGGACGATGACTGACAGGAAGGCATCGATCCTCGCCAATCTCGTGCCTCCAGCATCAGCGGTCTGGCAACATCATCTCGATGGTTTCTCCACCCTTGATAAATGGGGATACGACTATCAAGTTCCCGAATCTGGGTCGATGCCTCGAGCTTCATGAGCTCGCAAGGATGGGTTGGGATTGCTCCACCGGCCTACCGACTTTGGCAGGGGAATGATCCGTCATTCTCACGACTTACCCGTCTTCAGACCTTTGCTTATCTTCTCTAAGTTCTTCGCTGCAACAGGATCTGTTGATAGGTACTCCTTCAGTTTGCCGCATGGATACTCTTCGCATTCGGCACAGGTGCCGACCCCTTTCTCCATGGCACAGGGCCGTATCAAGCAGAGTATTCGGCAGAAGCCAGAGATCAAAGTGGACTTGCATCCATTGCACTCGATATCTTCCGGCGAATGCTCAGCCCTCCCGTCGGCCCAATTCTTGACCAGCCGTTCCTTCCATTCTCGGTCACCCGCTCTTGTCGCTTTATATGCCTCGCACTCTCGGCAATTCAGGCCGCAATATGCCGTCGAGTCGAACATTTTCTCACACCGCCATCTATCGTCCGAGATAGAAGATGGCGTGAGGAAGATTAATCTAACGACATATGATGGCTGGAGTGGCGTGGGTGGAATTCATAGTGAGTCTACCCCGGCTTCAAGGTTAATAATAGGGACGAAGCTGGCCAAGATCTTGAGAATGCGACCAACCTTGCGGATGAAGGGAGACGCTTACGAATAATAACCCCGCATTCATTATGCCAATATCGGTCGAGAACACGGCATGGCGAGCATGTCCTCGACGTAGCTAACAGATGCTTCTGAGTCTAATGTGTGGGAGCCAATTCTCCTCCAAGCCTGTGATGATCTCCAGATCTGGTCAAGAGATCGATACTCCCTTTTTAAGAGGAGCCCATACTAGCATACATGCTGTTTGAAGGTTGAAGAAATCTCACCCCATTTCCCCGATTCGCCGTCGGTATGCCGCCAGCCTCCTCGGGGCACTAGAATCTCGAACCTCGCTCCCTTCCCCTGCGTTCCGTTCTCCGTTATCATTATGCCAGTGATAGATAGAATCTCCCGCGAGAGGAAGAGCCCCAGGCCCGTATGTTTCCCGAACCCTTTCGTGAACATCTTCTTTTGATCATCGGGACAGATTCCCTCGCCATCGTCCTCGTAGATGATGCTGAGATCCCCCTCCTTGTTTTCAATGAATATGCGGATGGCGGCCATCTTCTTACCGCCGTATCTGAGGGAATTGTCAATGAGGTTCGTGAAAACCTTTCCAACCAGTGGGTCGGCGAATATCTCTACATCGGGGCAGCGCACATCCAGGATGACGTCATTCATCGGTAGGGAATCCGCAGCATTCATGGCTAGCCTGGCCACGTTTTGCCAAATGGGGGATCTCACCCCAAGCTCCTCATAGTCCTTCGTGAAGTCAATCTGGCGAGAGATCGAGTCGGAGATCTTCATCTCCTTGGCGATTATTTCCTTCAGTCTTTCAACGTCCCTGAGCTTGCTCATACTGATCTGTATGTATCCGTCCAAAGCCGTTAGTTGGTTTTTAATGTCATGCCTTGTGATTCCGGAGAGAAGGTTCAATTTCTGGTTAGCTATCCTCGAGGCAGCTTCTGCGCGTCGAAGCTCGGTGACGTCAAAGAAGACGCCGATGATCCCCTCGACCTCCCCCTGGTCGTCGAAGTACGGCGCCTTTCTGAAGATCACTTCGTGAAGTGTACCGTCCGCATACCTCACTTTCGACTCGTACTCCTGGTTCTTCTTTTCGCGGAATACTTGCTCATCGGCCTCGAAGTAAATGTCAGCCTGCTCCCTGGCGAACACCTCATGTACGGTATGGCCAATGATCTTCCCTTTCGGGATGCCCAGGAACGCTTCGAAAGCCGCGTTGCACTCCTTGTACTGTCTAGAACGATCCTTGAAGAACATGGGCGCGTTGGCGAGATCCAACATTGAGTGGTAGAACTTAAGATTCCTTTCTATAAGGTTCCTGGCTTTCTTCTCCTCGGTGATGTCCGTGAGGAGGATCATTACTGCAGGGCGCCCCTCCCATTCGATGGGCACCTGGTTGTTATTCAACCAGTGCGTCCCTCCCTTATTGTCCAGCATACGGATGCCGAAAGGTTCGCTAAAAGCCTCACCCCGCATCCGCCTCTGAATGCGCTCTGAGGCAATTCGGCGGTCGTCCGGGTGTACATGCAGCAGTACGGATTTGGAGAGCAGTTCGTTCTCATCCTTCGCCCCTATGATCTCCACAAGCTTCGGATTCGCCATCTTGAAGACTCCGTCCTGCATTACCATGATCATCTCGCTGGCACTATCCACGAGCTGGCGATACTTGATTTCGCTGCTCCTTCGCGCCTCCTCAGCATTCTTGCGTTCGGTGATGTCCATCATGGAGGAGAGTACGGCATCCTCTCCATTTATGGAGATTAAATCGGCATAGTAAAGTGTACTGATTATCTGGCCATCCAACCTACGGAACCTCACCTCTCGATCTCTGACTGATCCCTTATCGATCACCTCCCGTAGGATTTTCTTCCTATCCTCCAGATCATACCAGGCATTGAGTTCGAAGGTCGTGAGGCCGAGTGCGTTATCACGACGGTTAGCAAACATAGCCAACGTCGCGTCGTTCACATCGGTTATTAAACCATCCCTGAGCCGAGTGATGACCATCGGCGCTGCTGAGCCATGGAAGACCTTGGAGAACTTCTCCTCGCTGATCCTCTGCGTCTCCTCGGCCGCCATCCGCTTTGTGACATCCTGAATGACGCCGAACATTGTCTGAGCCCCGTGTCCGGATTCTCGGTCAAGAACGGAGAAGACATCGACATGACGTACCTGTCCATCAAGTCTGGTGATACGGAAATGGTTCTCAAGCGTTTTTATTTCCGGATTGCTCTGGGCCATGTCCAGGTGCGTTTGAAGCTTATGTCGGTCATCTGGATGAACAAAAGTGCTGAGAAATCGCTCGAAAGTGATGTTATGGCCATTCTCCCTTTGGGCATCGGTCCCTATAATCGCCCAGGCTGCATCGTCAACTGTCAATACACGTAGGCCAGTATCGAGTGACCAAGTAGCAATCCGTGTAAGGTCCATGGCCGCCTGGAGGTGGTTGTTCAACCTGATGATTGCCTCCTCACCCCTGCGGCGATTGACAGCCTCCTTGACCTTCTGCTCAAGTTCCCTGAACTGAACCTGGGGGTCTCCTCCCTTCTGGATGTAGAAATCAGCGCCTTCGTTAAGCGCTTCGATAACAACTTCCTCACGTCCCTTCCCAGTAAACAGGATGAACGGGATTCGGATCCCTTGAGCTCGCAACCGTTTCAAGAACTCGATGCCGTTGGTCTCAGGCATCTGGTAGTCAGATATTATAATGTCGTATTTGGCCGATGATAGGCGTTCCTCAGCCATTCCAACAGAGATGGCGATATCGACCTGCAGTTCCTCGGACAACTCGAGAAAAGACTTGCTTTGATCCAAGAGATTTTTCTCATCGTCGATGTGGAGAACCCGAATCATGGAGCTTCAATACGCGCTGCACAACACATTCTTTTAAAATATATTTCCAGTACGATATCCATCTTGATAAACAAGCGGCCTATTATCCCTGACAACCAGCCGGTAATAAGAACGGGCGATGCGATGGATTTAGCATTTATGCCAACCCTCTCATTCAAGCCAGCTCATTAAATAGACTCTAGACCCAACTAAACAAAGAATTATTTTTGACGATATAATATATTTAACATCGACGATGAAATAGCTATTGGCTGGGGGCAGATCAAAACCCTGATGGCTCTCCCTAACGATATTTTCGCCTTACTTGATTAAATGTGCAGGATGAATATGCGAACAAGTCGATAGCATGTTCCCAGACCTTAAAACTCGTCCGGGCCGATCGCCACCGATCACTACCGACAATGGAACTCATTATCGTGTAAAAAAATCAATGCAGACCGAACGATCGATAACGAATAGCATTCATCACTATCAATATTGGTATCTTTCCAATTATCTATTTAGGTAACCATTATTTATTTTCCCATTATAATTATTGGAGGATGCCTAGCTGAACACCATTGCTAAGAGACCATTATTTTTAGTTTTAATAACTTCATTATTCATCGCGAACATAGCCTCATCCGGTATGATCACGAACGTGCAGGGCGACCCGACATACACGTCGCATGCGATCATCCGCGTTGATGACGACCTCCAACTGGCGTCAGTAGCGACCTCAGGTGAGGGCTCGGAATCGAACCCCTTCATCATTCAAGGATACGACATCGACGCTGCCGGAGCGGGCAACGCCATCTACATCGGGAACACGACCGCCCACCTCATTATCCGCAACTGCTTCGTGCACGGGGCATGGTATAACGGCGACGATTACTGGATTGGGGCAGGGATCACATTATTCAATGTCGGCAACTGCACCGTTGTCGGCAACACCTGCAGCTCGAACCAGAACGGCATTTTCCTAGGTTCCTCGAGCCACAATGCCATTAAGAACAACACATGCAACAATCCATCCAAAAACATACGCATGGACTCCTCGAGCCACAATGTCTTCGAGAACAACACCTGCATCAATTCCGAATCTGGCTTTTTCATGGTTCACTCAAGCAACAACTCAGTTAAGAACAACACCTGTGACAACGCCATCTATGGCGTCTACATGTACGCCTCGAACAACAATACATTCTTGAACAACAATTGCAGCGGCAATATCTATGGTATTTACTTGGATTCCTCGAGCGACAACGTCATCGAGAACAACACCTGCTCTTCGAACGCTAACATAGGCATACGTCTGATCTCCTCAGACCACATTGTCATCGAGAACAACAACTGTAGCAACAATGGCAATATCGGTATCAACCTGCAGACATCGAGCAACTGTTCGGTCAAGAACAATACCTGTGGCAGCAACAGCTGGGGCATATTCGTCTATTCTTCGAACGACAATCTCGTCGAGGGCAACGCCATTAGATCGAACTCACAGAATGGCATTTACATGGCGTCCAGCTCTGACAACCGCATTTATGGTAACATATTAGTAGCAAACAACGGTGCATCCACGACGTACAATTGGGGGCAGGTGCAGGCGTACGATGATGGCAACAACATCTGGAACGGCATCGGCCGAGGCAATTATTGGAGCGACCTGCAGGCGCCGGACGCGAACCATGACGGCATCGCGGAAACTCCATACGCTGTGGCCGGCGGTTCGAGCGAAGATAACTATCCGATGATATTCCCCAGCCTGAGCTTGATCATCACCTCGCCGGCGGACGGCACTACCGTGCATACCTCGACCGTTCTGGTCACTGGCACGACGGGCACGATGAACATGCTGGAGGTTAACGGATACCTCGTCAACCAGAAGGGCGACGGCTCGTTCGCGGTGACGGTTTCGCTGCTCGAAGGCAGCAACGTCATTACCGCGACCGCCTGGTCGGTGCTGGGACGCATCAGCGTTTCCGTGGAGGTCGTTTATGTCAACGACGCATCCACGCAGATCGACGAGCTCAATGAAAAGCTCAATGAGACGAGGGACCAGATTCTCGCCATCATTCAAAGCACCGACTCGAACGTCACGATGACGAACGATCAGCTCACTGCTGTGATCGAATACCTGCTGCAGGTCAAGGATCAGGCGGACGACACGGCCGATGAGCTGGCGATCACTCAGCAACTGCTCTCGCTGACGAGGGAATGGATAGGAAACGTCAATGAGCAGCTGTCCGACTGCTACGCGGCGCAGAACCTCACCACCGACAACGTCACCGTTCTACTGGAGCAGATGACCTCGATGCAGAACGCGCTAACGAGCCTGAGCGATTCACTCAACTCCACCGACTCGGCCGCTGGCTTGACGAACGATCAGGTGACGCAGCTCAGGAGCGAGCTAAACGCTACGATGGCGGACCTGGCGACGGCTAAGACCAACCTCACGAACGTCCAGAGTAGCCTGGGGGCGACCAGGGACGATGTCAGCACGCTCAAGGACGACTCGATGCCGCTCATCGTAGGCGTTCTCGGCATGCTGCTGGCGATGGTGGCGATCGTCCTGGTGGTCGTTAGAACAAGGAAAAAGTGAGCGACCAAACTCCTTCCATCCTATCTTTTTCGATCGAACGAGCTTCGCCGGATTTCTCTTGGATGTTTTCGTACCGTTGCCGCTTATGTGCTTGTAATAATGATCGCCATTCTCATCGATCGTCAAGCCAGTAGAAAGAAAATGAACGAACCAGGATTTCTGTTCACGAAACTAGCTGGTTCGACACCGTTATGAACCAAGTTCGGTTCACCTCTCCCGATCGAGAGCTCTTGAAGAAATCCTCGGGGATTTGGAAATGTTATGTTCCAGATGCTCTGCATCTAATTCGAACGAAGCTGCATGCTGCTACTTCTGCAGGTGCTTCGTTGAAACGCTAGCAGATTGGTCTCACATCGATGACACACAGATCGATCCGCCTCTACAACTTAAAAAGCAATAATCTCCCTGATGCCGAGCGACGAAGGGGAAGCCCCGGGGAATCATACCTGAGCTCACTCGTGATTCTAAGGGATTACACAAACCTCGGCGAAGATGTGGGAGGTGGGCTTCCCCTTGAGATGAATCACTCGATGGAGGAATATATCAATTTCGCTGTGAATTCACCATATCCAGATTGACCAATTCGCAATGTAATTATGAAGAGTAACTTCCGACGCGCAGGCTGCTTTAATGATGAAAGGCGGGAGCAAGGGGGCGAAAGAGGGGAATCATGTGCCTTCCGCAGTGAACTATCAAGTTCGATACGGGTCATCCGACTAGTCCGAAACAATAGATCGGCGATCAACACAAGTCTCCCAGGAGCATGGCCCAATAAAAAGTGGCGGGGTAATGACCCCAATTTTACATTTTAGCGATTGCGCTCACTCCGTGCGAAGAGTTGCGTCCCGATGATGAAGAGCGCAATGGAGACAACCACCGAGATCACTAGATCGACCAAGGGATCATACAGTACTACCAGGCTATACGTCGGTGTGCCCCAGTAGTATGCGCCTCTCATGAGGTCCACGACATACGTGGCAGGCATCAGGTGGACCAGCACTTCGAGGGCTCCCGTCGAGCTTCCTATGGGAATGAATGCCCCCGACAAGAAGAGCTGTGGGAACATGGCCATCATGACCGCCATGCCTGCGGTCTTGGGGCTGGTGCTGAAGATGCCGCTCACCAGGACGCCGAAGGCACTGCCCATCAGGAATACCACGGGAATGACGAGCAGGATAAGCCCCAGCCCTCCCAGGCTGATCTGAACTCCCATGGCGAGACCGATGAGGATCGTGGCTGCGACCGCCACGAGGCAGTTCACGCTGCTACCGATCATCTTCCCGATGATTATCGAATATCGCGACACCGGAGACACGAATATCTCCTGGGTAAACCCAGTCTCCCGTTCTTCCACAAGCGATGTCACGAAGTTCGCGGTGAACAGGATGGCCATGCCTGCGATCATGCCCAGAAGGGCGAACTGAAGGTAATCGTACGGAAGCTCAGCGCCCAAGTTCTGTCCGATGACGCTTCCGAATAGGCCGAAGAACACCAGGGGGAAGAAGATGCTCGAACCGACATTCATCTTCCAGTCCCGGAAGAAGCGCACAATGTCCCGTCCGCAGATGGATGTTATAGTGTTGAACTCTCTGCTCATGGACATCAGCACACCTCCCCCTTGTCGTTTCCATTATTGACAAGATCAACATAAGCTTCCTCCAATGATGGAATATGGAGGTGCATGACTGTAAGCGGGACCTTGATCTTGGACAATATCGCCTGGGGGGTGTTTTCCGTGAACATGATCCTCAGGCAGCCGTCATCGGTGTTCTCTGTGACAAAAGAAGCGAGATCGGCCTTGAGAGCGGTCCGGTCCTCAGCGTCGACGAGGATGTACTTGTCCATCATCAGATCCTTCATCTCATCAGGGGTCCCGTTGAACAGGATCTTTCCGTGGTTGACGATGCAAACCCGATCCGCACCTTCCGCTTCCTCGATGTAGTGGGTCGTCAGGAAGATAGTCATGCCCTCATCCTTGTGGACCTTCCTCAGGTAGGTCCACAGTGACCGCCGGCTGACAGCATCCAGGCCCTGGGTCGGCTCGTCAAGGAATAGCACCTTGGGCTTGTGCATGAGGCTGCGGATGATCTCCAGCTTCCGCTTCATTCCGCCGGAGAAGGTCTTCACCTGGAGGAACATCTCCTGATCCATCCCAAGGACCTTTGCCAGCTCAGTGATCTTGTCCTTGTACTCCTGGGGCATCATGGTGAAGGTCGGCCTGTAACCGTAGACTCCGTAGAGGCTCACGTGGAGGCGGATGTTCTCTTCGGCTGTCAGGTTGGCGTCCAGGCTCGGGTTCTGAAAGACGATGCCGATGCTCTGACGGATCTCCTTCTGCTGTTTGTCCATGTCGTAGCCGCCGATTCTCACCACACCGCTTGTCTTCGCCAGCGTGGTCGTTAGGATCGATATAGTTGTCGTCTTTCCTGCGCCGTTCGGCCCCAGGAAAGCGAAGAACTCGCCGGGATATACATCAAAGCTGATCTCGTCCACCGCTTTCTTTTCAGAATCGCGGTACCGTTTCACCAACTTCTCTACGTGGACAACTGGTTGATGCCCTTTTTGAGTAATCATTGTTTCACCTAACATAGTTAGACAAATCTAACGATGTTAGAGAACTCTAACAATGTTCTATTTTATATAGCTTTCCACTTATTCACTTTCGATGAGGGAGAGACAAAAAACAAAGGGGCCCCGCATTAGTCCAGAGGCAGCGATCAGGGCAGCACTAGAGGTCTTGGACGAGGAGGGACTGGACAACGTGACCCTTCGAAAGATAGCTTCCAAGATTGGCATTCAGGCTCCAACATTATATTGGCACTTCAAGAACAAGTCCGATCTGATCGATGATATGGCCGAGGCCATCCTGAAGGACGGAGGAATGTACGATTTGCAGCCGCCTAAAGATAAGAATGCCTGGACAGAGTGGTTGACTCAGACTGCACACACTCTAAGGCGAGCTATGCTCTCCCACCGCGACGGGGGGCGCATCGTCGCCGGCGCGTCGTTCCGTTCGAAGGCCATGCAGAAGCTCAAGTTGACCAGCCTGCAAGTCCTCCACGGCGCTGGCTTTGATCATTTGCAGTCCAGCCTGGGGTCCGAGACCATCACCGATTATGTGTGGGGTTACGTCATCGAAGAACAAGCAAACCCTACTGTAACTTCGGGTCAGTCACCGGAACTATCGATGATGAGGGACACAACAGATAGTTCAGAGATGATGCTGATGGACCAGACCATGGACGAGTGGAGCAAGCATGCTCCGGAAGAGTTGTTCAATTGGGGGCTGCAAACAATCATATCGGGATTGAAGATGCGGCTGGAAAATGAGCGGATCAGGGATAGTTTAAATGAACGCCATTTAGTATCTCGCTGATGCCGGCAATACTGGTTTAGCCGCTACTTCAGAAATAGGATATTTTTGTCTGGTTTGTCGTAACAATGGACGTTGGATTTTCATTGCCTGGCATTACGAATGCGCATGAGAACTGGAGATTACATTGCCGGTCGGGCGTTACAGTACACTTAAGGCTGCTTCTTAGCAATAATATCCATGGCAACTTGCCTTAGCAATAGGCAAGATGCTATGCCGGAGAGAAAGAAATGTCTTCGATTGCAAGTAAATGGGCACCCTTCGGGAGATCGAAAAAGATGCTGGCCGTTCTTTTGGTACTGGGTTTCATCATGGGGTTCTTGTTGACTCCCTTGGGATTCGAGACCCGTATGAATGAGATGCGGACTCCAGCGTTCATTATATTCTTCATTATTGTGGGATTGGTTATGCCCATTGTTAGCCTGGTCTTGCTGTTCATTAGGCCGAGATTTGCCGCCGTTCTGACAGTGACCAATGCTGTACTGCTTTTCCTCACGGTACCAGCCGATCAGGCGTTATTCTTCTTTACTAGCTCTCCTCCGTTGGCTGTTTCGGTCGGAGAGTATATCCTCATCTTCGTGGGAATTGGATATATGCTGTTGGGGCCGAGAGTGTATGCCGCGACCCTTTAGGTCAAGACAAAATGGGCCAGGGAAGAGGTGGACTATATCCGCAACGAGGTCTACGCCCGACAGAAGAACGGAGTCAAGAGGCGACACCTGGCCGTGCTGAACACCTACTTGAAGTGGCATGGCAACACGGTGATCAGAGACATGAAGATCAAGTGGCCTCAGGACGAGAAGCTGCCGCCCGAGCATCTGTCGCCGTCACAAGCGCTGAGCATCTTGGACGCGGCTCAGGGCCTGGAGCGCCTGGTCATCCACCTGGAGCTGAACCTCGGTCTCCGCCGAGTGGAGGTCCTGCGCCTCAAGCCGGGAAGCTTCAAGGTCGCCTACCTGTCGGTCCAGGGCAAGGGCCGGGGCGGGGGGAAGTGGCGGATGGTCCCCTACCGCCCCGACACCTTGGCGGAGCTGAAGGCCTACCAGCAGCTCCGAGAGGAGGAGATCGCCCGAGCGCGGGAGAAGAACCCCGCGGTCAAGGTGCCCGACGCTCTGCTCATCTACGAACGGGGCGGGAGGCTGCACGCATACCAGAAGACCGCCCTGGACAAGCTGGTGAAGGGGGTAGCTGCGCGGACGGGCATACCATTCAGCAACCACACCCTGCGCCGGACCTACGGCCGCACGCTGTGGGAGGCCAACAAGCGCTTCCCCGGTATGTGCCCGATCGAGACCATCGCCGAGCTCATGGGGCACCGCGACGTCCGGACCACCGTCCTGTACCTGGGAATCAACCTCGCAGACATGGCCGACGCCATGGGCACCCTGGCGCGGTATCAAGAGCTAGTAAGAAATCAAAACCTCTTCTCGCAAAACATTATGATAGAAAGTGGACAGAGCGGGATTTGAACCCGCGGCCTCGACATTGCGAATGTCGCGATCTTCCAGCTGATCTATCTGCCCCTGTAGACCGAGGTAATGGAAGCTTGCATATAATCCTTTCCGAAGCATTCAGCTCTGGAGAAGGATTGAGAGAGCAATCAGAACGCCTTATAAAATTCCTCGACTCGGGCGGGAAGGTGATAACGTCTCTTCCGGTTATGAAGAGACAATCCCGTTACTTCCACTGATCATGTAGGCATTCTCCACGGCCGGTTCCCTTCCAGAATGCCGATGGTTCCGGACCATCTCAAGAAGAATCGACCTGAGGCGATTCAGTGGACATGATGATGAAGGGGATGGATCTAGCGATCATTGCCATGCTGATGGGGCACGAGGACCGGAACCAGCCATCTAAGACTACATCGGTGTAAGCCGAAGGAGGCCCAGGACGGCCTCGGACCACAGGTTTGGAAACATCCTTGAGCTCTGAACGAATTTCCTCGAACTTCCTTCAGGAGAGCGGTCTGAGGCGTGGCCGCATCACGACCGCTATAAAATAAGAATATTCCATCGGACAGCCCTAAATACGGCGTTCATTTAATGTGGAGCGTGCCATCGCCCAAGGTCTCCCTGGTCCGCTGCCAGAGCTATGCTCAAGAGAACGTCGATACGGCGGTGCGAAAATGCCTCGATAACCTAGGGGGGATCGAGCGCTTCATCAAGCCGAGCGATCGCGTTCTTCTCAAGCCCAACCTGCTCATCGACGCCGCCCCGGAGGAGTGCGTCACCACCCGCCCCGCGGTCATGCTGGCCGTGGGACGGATGGTCCGGGACCGAGGCTGCCAGGTAACCATTGCCGATTCGCCCGGTTCCTTCCTTCCCTACACCCAGGAAACGCTGGAACGCGTTTACCGCAAGACCGGTATGCTGGCAGTGGCTGAGGAGCTGGGGGTAGACCTCAACTACGGTACCGGCCATCGCGACGCCGAGGTCAACGGCGGAAGAGCCCTCCGCAATGTCAAGCTCATCGACCCGGTGGCCGAGGCCGACGCGATCATCGTCCTCTCCAAGCTCAAGACCCACCTGGCCACCGGCCTCACCGGCGGAGCGAAGAACATCTACGGCGTGGTGCCGGGCCTGGAGAAGAAGGCCCTCCATGCCCGCTTCCGCACCCCGGCCCGGTTCGCCGAGGTGCTGGTGGACATCAACGAGCTCGTCAAGCCCAAGCTTCAGATCATGGATGCGGTGATGGCCATGGAGGGCGACGGCCCGACCTCCGGCCGGCCGAAGGCGATGAACGCCATCCTTGCCGCCGACAGCCCGTACGCCATCGACGCCGTGGCCGCCCGCCTCATGCGCCTGGACCCCATGCGAGTGACGACCGTTCACGCCGCATCCGACCGTGCGCTGATCGACGTCAACGAGGTCGAGGTCGTCGGCGAGCCGATCGATTCGATCGCTTCGAGCGATTTTGCCCTGCCCTGCACTTTCGCTTCTGCTGAGTCCAGCTCGTTCATCAAAAGGACGGCGTCCTCGGCCGTCTCCCGCCTGGGCCTCGACCGCGCCCGTCCGGTGATCGCCCCCGACGTATGCAGAGGCTGCGGAGCGTGCGCCAAAAGCTGCCCGGCGGAGGCCATCCAGATCATCGAACGGAAAGCGCGCATAGACCGCCGGAAGTGCATCGAGTGCTATTGCTGCCACGAGATGTGCAAGGCCAAGGCCATCCGGCTGGAGAAGGGGTCGTTGGGGCGCGTCCTGGACCGCGCGGTGACCAGGGGCACTGGCGGAGGATGAGCGACCGAGCCGGATCGGCGACCGTATGCCAATATATCGCCGGAAGGCGTTCGGTCTCCAGGTGAGCACACGAGAGAACGAATAGAGGCCGCGGCGGGGAAGGAACTTGCCATCTCCCTTAACGCCAACCCGTCGACCGGCTATTCCTGGGAAGCGTCCTTCGACGATCGCTTCATCTCTCTGGTCCGCCAGGACTATCGCCGTGCTTCCCGCCTGATCGGAGGAGGGGGCACATCCACATTCACCTTCCTCGCCCTGGTGCAAGGAAGGACGGTCATCACCATGCGGTACCGCAGGCCGTGGGAGCCGGAGGCCGTCAAGGTGGCGGAGTACGAGATCGAGATCGCGTGATCTCGCTTTACGGCCGAGGTCGATGCAAGCCGTTCCCGCGATCCCGAGCCACTTCGGTCGCGGGGGCCAGGTTATTTATGAGGGCGGCTCAGACCACATCATCATGTTCTTCATGGATGGTAACGAGGACCGGGGCGATGGCGAGGAGGTCCCGCGCTCCAAGTCGTCGCACGTCGAGGTGGTCCATCGTGCCCTCTTCTTTCGAGAGGAGGCTCTCATGAAGGACCATCCGGGAGCGAGAGCGCATCACGAGTTCCAGGACGACGAGCCGCGGGCCATCCTGTGGCTGGTGGGCGCCGACGGCGCGGTGCTGAGCAAGGAGTTCCTCGAGACGGCCTTCTCCGCCGACAGGGAGGGGAGGGACGACGAGTACATCGAGGCCGCCAGGCGCTACGGCAGCATCGCCATCCACTATCCCGGAGCGTACGTGCCAAAGGAGCACGTCATCCGGCGCATGTCCGACCTCTGGGTCAAGATCAGGGACCGGGAGGTGCAGGAGAGGGCATCCATCACCGGCTTCCTGTACGGGAGCGACGGACGGCCGGTAATGACGATATGAGCGCCGACCGGCGGATCGTTGCACTGATACCTTAATCGGACCGGCCCGAGCCAACGGTCGCCAGGAACTCGCGTACGAACTCCCGCGCCCGGTCCAGGCTTCCCGGGGCCAGCGGCCCCTTCAGGCCGGTGACCTCGATGCGCAGGACCGTGGGGTAGGTCGTCAGCCCCCTCTCCTCGGCCAGGGCCTTGAGCCGAGGGGCAGCGCCGTTCTCCGTCCACTTGATCATGCGGGCCCGATGCCTCTCGTTCTCCGGCAGATGCAGGACGGTGTCGAAGAGCACAACCGGCCTTGACGCCCAATGCGCTTTGCTCAATCGCTTCACATACCGCTTGGATCGCCCGGTCATGCGTCCGTTCCTGGTCGGCGATCCTACGAAGGCGAAGTCCGCCTCGGCCCTGCGGGGGACCCACCGGCCCAGATCGACCACCTCGACCTCGTGCCCCTCCTTGGTCAGCTCCTCGGCGATGACCTCGCCGATCCTCATGGTGTTCCCGAACACGCTGTCGACCGCGACGATTCCCTTCATCGTATCCCTCGTGCGCGCCCCATAGGGGGAGCGGAGCTTCGAACAACGACCTGCGCTAAGTACCTGACGATGCTTTTCTTCCCCGCTTTCCGCTCCCCCCGCCCCGCCGGTAAAAAGATAAACCGCACTTCGCATTTGTCGGTCCGTTATGCCATCCATAAGATCCATCAAGCTGCCGTTCAAAGTGCCGGTGTCGCCGACCGTGGCGCTGGACCGGTTCGTCAACGTCTTCATCATCGAGGGCGAGGAACTCGCTCTGGTCGACGCCGGGGTCAAGGGCTCGGAGAAAGCCATCTTCCAGCAGGTCAGGGCCATGGGCCGGCGGCCCAACGAGATCGCTCAGCTGATCCTCACCCACTCGCACCCGGACCACATCGGAGCGGCCGCCGAGGTCGTTGCCGCCACCGGGTGCCAGGTCGTCGCCCACCGCGCTGAGCGGACCTGGATCGAGGACCCCGCGGTGCAGAAGGCCGAGCGGCCGGTCCCGGGGTTCGACGCCCTGGTCTCCGGCCCGGTCCGCGTCGATCGCACGGTCGCCGACGGCGACGACGTCGGCATCGCCGGGTTCGCGATGAAGGCCGTCCACACTCCGGGACATTCGCCCGGCTCCATCACCCTGTGGTCGCCGGCGGAACGGGTGGCGGTGACCGGAGACGCGGTGCCGGTGCCCGGGGATGTGCCGATCTACGACGATGCGTTCGAAACCCTAGGCTCGCTGCGCCGCCTTCGCTCGCTGGGCATGGAGGTCATGCTGTCGGCGTGGGCCGATCCCCTCGAGGGCTACGAGGTCAACAAGCGGCTGGACGACGCCGCCCAGCTGGTGCAGACCGTCCACCGCTCGGTGGTGCGCAACTCCGCGACCATGGAGATGACACCTGCCCTGATGGAGGCGGTCGTCCGGGACATCGGGCTGCCCAGGGAGCAGATCAACCCGATGCTCGCCCGGACGGTGATGTCGCACCTCCGGTACAAGTTCAACGTGTCCCGCTGATCTAGATGATCTTGCGGCCCAGCTCGGCCTCGGCGCGGGCGACGGTGCGGTCGACCATCTCCGGGGCCTTGCCCACGTAGTTGTCAGGATTCATGACCGCGTCCAGCTCCTTGGGCGACAGGTGCTTGGTCACCGTCTTGTTGGCCCTCAGAGCCTCCTTCAGTCCTTTGCCGTCCTCCTCGGCCTTCAGGCTGACCTTCCTGACCAGCTCATGCGCCTCCTGCCTCCCCAGACCCTTGGCGGCTAGAGCGAGAAGCACGGCCTCGGCCATGATGAAGCCGTTGGCCGCCTCGATGTTGCGGCGCATGTTTTTCTCGTTGACCGAGAGGTGGCCGAACACATCGTTCATCTTCCCCAGGATGTCGTCGGTGAGCACCGCCACGTGGGGCAGGATGAACCTCTCGGCAGAGGAGTTGGACAGGTCGCGCTCATGCCAAAGCACCATGCACTCCATCTGCGGGTTCACGTACGAGCGGACCACGCGGGCGAGGCCGGAGATGTTCTCCGAGAGCATGGGGTTCTTCTTCTGGGCCATGGTCGAGGAGCCGACCTGCTTCTTGGCGTCGAAGGCCTCGGCAACCTCCCCGATCTCCGAGCGCTGGAGGTTGCGCACCTCCGTGGCATACCTCTCGCAGGAGGTGGCGATGAGGCTGAGCACGAAGACCAGCTCGGCGTAGCGGTCCCGGTTCACCAGCTGGGTGGCCGCCTCCTCCGCCCCCAGGCCCAGGTCCTTCATGACCAGTTCCTGGATCTTAAAGAACCCGTCCCCGAACCCGGCGCCGGTGCCGATGGCTCCGGACATCTTGCCCACGCACACCCGGGGCCGCATCTCCCGCACCCGCTCGCGATGGCGCAGCAGCTCGGAGATGTATCCCGCGACCTTGAACCCGAAGGTCGTGGGTATGGCGAACTGCCCGTGGGTGCGGCCCATCATGACCGTCCGGCGGTGCTTGAAGGCGAGGGCGGAAATTGTGATGATCAGAGTATCCAGGTCCCTCTCGATTATGGCCAGGGTGTCCTTGAACTCCAGCGCCGCGGCGGTGTCCACGATGTCGTTGGAGGTCGCCCCCAGATGCACGTACCGGCCGGCGTCCCCGCACTGCTCGGAGATGGCGTTGACCATGGACATGACGTCGTGCTTGGTCTCCGCCTCGATGGCCTTGACCCTCTCCAGCTTGACATACTCAGGGGTGCATTTGGCCGAGATGATCTCGGCCGCGTCCTGGGGTATGTCGCCCATCTGGGCGTGGGCGCGGGCCAGGGCCGCCTCCACCAGTAACTGGGTTCGGAGACGGTTCTCCTCGGAGAACACCGCCTTCATTTCCTTCCGGCCATATCGGTAATCGAGGGGACAGATGAGCATGATAGCCCCATGGATAAAAGCCGGGCGATTTAAAAGTATTCCGTGAGCGCTCTGGCGCTACAGGTCGCGAGGACCGCTCCCTGGGTGGCGCGCGGCCTCTCGGTCAGGGAGCGCTCCCTCTCCGCGGCTTATGACGTCCACCCATGTATCGAACGCTCGGAAGGCGGTGATGACGTCCGGGCGGACCTGCACGATTTCGTCCTGGCGCAGCAAGGATGCGGTCAGGCCGGTGAGCGCGGACAGGGTCGGGGCCGAGCCTTCGATGAGCACTAGCTCAGGGACGTCCTGGAAGAGGAAGGCCTCGCCGAGAACGGTGCTCCCGTCGCCGGCCAGCCTCCGCAGGCAGTCGTCCCGGCAGGTGCAGGTGCCGAACTCCACCAGGAGGCTGAAGGGTATGTCGCCCTCCCTGGCCAGGCGGAGATCGGTCTCGAACTCCAGGATTCCCCGCTCGGTCATCTCCTCCAGCCGCCGCTTCACCGCCTTCGCGGAGATGCCCGTCTCCTTCGATATGGCCGCGATGCTCTTCCGGCCGTCGGAGTAAAGGGACCTTATGATGCGCAGGTCCATGCCCCTCAGCTCAATGGGGGCGCCATCATGCGGCAGGTCCTCCTCGAACCCGCTTCGTAGGCTCACCTCCCGGCGGACGATGAGGCTGCGAGCGTCCGTGAGCCCGACGCGTTCCCTTAAGAAGGTCATCAGCCCATTGACCTCCTCCGGCCGGCGCACGTAGGCCAGACAGCATATTCGGCCGTACATGCCGAGGCTGAGGGACCGGATCGAGCCGTGGTCCCCCAGGCCGTCGATGATCTCCGGGGTCAGCTTCCCCTGTGCCGGACCGTGGATCATCACTGTGGTGCAGCCCAGCGCCCGCAGGCTTAACCTGCCCCTTATCCGGCCCAGCCGCCCGGAGGTCATCAGCCCCTCGGCCCGCCTCTGCACGGTCGCCACCGACGTGCCCAGCCCGTCCGCTAGAGAACGATAGGTGCTGCGGGGCCTCCTCTCGATGAGATCTAGCAGCCTGCGGTCAAGCGCGTCCATACTTCCCTCCTGGAGTTATCATTCTTGCCCTATAGAATGTTTACTAGCGAAGGCCATCGGGCGGGCCCCTGCTATGGATCCGATGGAGCGTCAGAACGATCAAGATCGAGCGGGGGTGCTGTTGGAAGAGAACATGGCTCACGCAAGAGACCGTTCTAGAGTCGTCGAGAGCGGCTCTGGATCCCGCTCATCCGATGGGTTTCAGAAAAGGGCCGACATTTGCCATTCTTGCCTTCAATAAGGGAGGTGAGCGCCCGCCGTTGCTCACGCCGCCCGCTCCTGCCGTGGCTGCCCTCCCAGGACATCCGTTTCTCCTGGTGGAAAATATGATATAAGGCAGACGCTAGAAACGCGTAGTTGGAGCGGAAATCCTTTATACTGATATGGTTAATATTGACGCCAGCGTATAATGGAAGACTGAGAAGATGCCATTCTCCCTAAGCGCAGAGAAACAGCGGGGAAAGGTCCCCCAGGTATTGCTAGACTTCATGCGAGCACCGGGAGGGCATTCACTCATGCTCAAGGGCGACGCCGGCACGGGCAAGACCACTCTCGCCCTGCAGGTCATCGAGGAGCTTTCCGATGAGCAGCCTGATTATTACCTATCCACCCGCGTCTCCGACGAGGCGCTCTTTCGCCAGTTCCCCTGGGCCCGCGACCGGGCCAAGAGGGACAACATCCTGAAGGCCGGCAAGGCCTTCCTCAGGAGGAACAAGGAGACCGCCCCGGAGTCCTCCGCCGCCGAGCACCTGACCCTGTTGGCGGCCAAAGATCTTCTCAAGGTCCTCAACAAGCAGGAGGCGTCCCCTTCGGTCGTCCGCTCCGAGCTGCAGAGGCTCGAAGGCCAGGTAGAGGCCGGCGAGGTGGGAGGCGAGGGCGAGGAGGGCTTCACCGGCGAGATCACCCAGGATGAGATCACCCTCGACCTGGGGGTCATCCTGCCGGAGATGGAGGTCGCCTACGACCTGGCCGAGTCCAACCTGCCCCGGAAGACCCTGGTGGTCGTCGATTCCATTAACGCCCTTTCCGAGCGCTACGGCATCAGCGCGGAGAGGATCATTAACACTCTTCAGAAGGACCTGGTGGAGAACTCCGGGACCAATATCATCTATACTTTGGAGGAGTCGGGCAAGACCGGTCTCGACTACCTTGGCGACGGCGTTATCCAGATGCTCTCCGCCGACCACGACGGTCGGCGGGTGAGGCAGATGGTCATCGAGAAGCTGAGGGGTGTGGCGGTCGACCAGTGGAAGTACTACCTCACGCTCACCGGCGGCCGCATGTCCGTCTTCGAACCGACCTGGGTCAAGATACCGGAGCACATGCAGAAGCATGTGGCGGTCAAGGATCCCACCGCCCGTACGGTATCGTCTGGCAATTTCTACCTCGACCAGTACTTCGGCGGGTTCCCCCGCGGCTCCCTGATCCTGTGGGAGTTCGACCTGGACGTGCACCTCGACGTGGTCCGTTGCCTGGAGATGGGGATCATGAGCGACTTCCTGGAGAAGGGGAGGGGAGTGGTCTGGCTGCCGACCTACGCGACGGACTACTCCATCATCGACGAGCAGATGCGCATGCTGGTCGGTCCGGAACCCATGGCCAAGAGCTTCCGCATCCTGGACACCGAGGCCGCGCAGGAGCAGAGCTACCCGTTCATCACCGCCATCGAGGGCGAGGACGCCGGGCAGGACCTCCGCATGTCCCAGATCAAGTACATGCTGGGCGACTCCGCCGCACCCTACCTGAGCGTGCTGGGCTTCGACGCCATGGAGGGCGTCTACGGCACCAACGTGTTCAAGCAGACCCTGGCCCATATTGACGCCATGAGGCGGGCCGGGCACGTGGTGGTCGCCATTGCCTCGACGATGTCTCAATCCCTGCCCACCCTCCGCGAGCAGGCCAAGATGCACCTGAAGTTCGAGAACATGGCGGGGTGCGTGATGGCGGCAGGCATGAAGCCTCATTCCCCATACTACTACCTCGATTTCGCCGGGAGCGTGGACGCTCTTCCGGCCCCTCGGCTTATTCCCATGATCTGAGCCTCGTGCTCCGACCATTGGCCGAGGTTCGATAATTATAAGGTAACTTTTAAAATATATTATAATAATAATATCTATTAAGATATCAAAAATGGAACGCCCCGGATACAGAAAACCGGAAACGGAAGGACCGAAAATGATGTAAAAACGGCCGACATATGTCCGACAAATATATTTGCTGGCTATATATCGGTACATGAGCTAGAATAAAATATCAGCATTGATATTTTTATGGGAATATCTTTAATAACCCCCTCAAATTCTCGTTCCGATGGAAGGAAACGAGTTCCGCGATGAGGAACTATCGCGGCTCATATCCGACGAGTATGCCGGTAAGATCCTCAGTGCCACATACAAGCACCCAATGTCGGTACAGCAGGTCAGTCGAGAGTGCGTCATCCCCATAGCCGTGGCCTACAGGAGAATGGCCAAGATGGAGGAGTTCGGCTTGGTGAAGTGTGTCGGCTTCGAAGAGGTATACCGCGGAAAGAAGGTCTCCTACTACGAGTGCGCGGTCAACATGGCCAAGGTCACTTTCAACGCGGGGAAGTTCGACCTGGAGATCAATTTCCTGCCGGAGTCCGAGCTGTCTCATGTCGGCAATGCCCCGGTCATCGACGGGACCGAAGACGCCTGATGAACGCGATTATCGAAATAAACCGTTCCCCGGGCGTACTTCATAATCATTACGGATAAACAAGGATATAGCCCCTTGCAGGATCGACAATCGTTCTCTGGGCAAACCAACCCAACGACAATTTAATATAAAGTCGATATCCCCCTTGATGGGAGATGACGAGGGGATTGGCATAGATGTCCTCCGAGTTTCACAGTTGCTGACCGACGAGTATTCTATCAAGATCCTCGTGGCCACAGTGCGCCAGCCCAAATCGGCCCAGGATATCGCCGCCAAGTACGGCATACCTATCGCCGCGACCTACCGGCGCATCAAGGACCTCGAGGCTGCTGGCCTGCTCGTCTGCCAGGAAAGGCGGCTGTCCCAGCAAGGCAAGAGGGTATCCTATTACATCTCCATGCTCAAGAACGCCTACGTCTTCTTTGAGGACGGCAGCCTCAGGGTCAAGTTCCAGCTAAAGACCGGTGGTGCCGACCGCTTCGGCGATGACTGGCACGAAGTCCAGCTCGAGCCGGGAAAGCCCGACGGCAAGGGCGATCAGAGATTGTTCGACGGAAAGCCCGTGGAAAAAAAGTAACATCAGCCTGGCCTGGCATGTTAAAATCTCAGAAATAGCAAATATTATAAACAAGGGTCGGTATGCCCATTATTGCCAAGCAATTTTATTCGCTTGCTATTGAGTGTGAACGTATGACTGAACTCTTGGAGGAGCTCGAACAGAAGCGCCAACTCCATAACGTCGAGGCCGAGAGGCACAGGAAGGCCCGCGACGAATTGAATGAGAAGACCAGAGAGTGGGTTGAGAAGAGGGACACCCTGAACGGAAAGGTCAGGGAGCTTGTTGACCAGGCCGCCAAGCACCGCGAGGCCCGTGACCAACTGAACGTCAAGGTCCGGGAATCGAAGGAGCAGAGGGACAAATGGAACAAACTCGTCAACGAGCTGAACGAGAAGGTTACAAAGATCAAGAAGGACAACCTTCCGAAGAACGGTCCTCCGGTCTCCAAGCTGAAGAAGGAGCTCAAGACCCTTGAGTTCAAGCAGATGACCTCTGTCCTCTCCAAGGAGAAGGAGCAGGAGATCATCGAACAGATGGGGCAGCTGCAGGCCCAGATCAAGGAGCGCGAGAAGGCTTACGACCAGAACGAAGAGGTCAAGAACGCCATCAAGGAGCTCCGCGATGCCAAGGACCAGGCCGAATCCCACCACCGCTCCGTTTCCGAGTCCGCCGAGAAGGCCCAGGCCGAGCATGACGCGATGATCGGCCTTTACGAGCAGGCCGACGCCCTGAGGAAGGAAGCTGACTCCGCCCAGGAGTCCTTCATCGCCAACAAGGTCAACGCCGACGAAGAGCACAAGAAGCACATCGAGAACATCCGCCAGGTGCATGACTATGACAAGATCATCGCCGGCATGAGGCAGAAGGCCAGGAAGGCCAAGAAGAAGGACGACGAAGCCTCAGCCAAGGAAGAGGCGGAAAAGATCTTCGACAAGTTCAAGGCCGGCGAGAAGCTCAGCACTGAGGACCTGATGGCCCTGCAGAAGTCCGGCTATCTCTAAACCCCTTTTTATAAACCCCTTATATAACCATATTTTTGATTCCCTATATTATTCGAAACTGTTGACATAAGCTATATATAGCCTGGAGATAATATTAGGAACGGGAAGCGTTGGGCTAGTTTACAGAGTGCATCCCATCCCTTCTGACAGAGCTAGCCCTTCCCACTTCCTTTTTTTGCCTTCTCTTGGAACGGAGCATTATTGCTCTGGACGGCCATATCTGGCCCATGGTCATCGAGCTCCGTTGGTTCCCGCAGTCCTTTGTCCAGGTCACGGCGAATGGCAGGACAGTATACTTCGACCCGGCCCTCTCCAACACCCTCTGGGACATGGTCCGGCTGGCCTTTCCGCCCCATGGTCGGAACCTTATGCTTCCTAGCGGTGTAGGCAGAGGGGACCTCGTTCTCGTATCCCACGCCCACATGGATCATCTGGCCACGGGGCTGGTGGAGCGCCTGGCGGGACCGGAGGCCAGGATCATCGCCCCGGAGAGCTGCCGGAAGAAGCTGGGCCATCGTATGACCTCGGTTAAGCCGGGCGACTCCCTCGACCTGGACGGCCTCGTGGTCAAGGTCGTCCACGCCTACAACCCCGAGGGGAGCAGGAGGACGACATATCATCCCAAGGGCCAGGGTGTGGGGTATGTGCTGGAGATCGGCGGCAAGCGCATCTACCACGCCGGGGACACCGGCCTCATCGAAGAGATGAGGGCCTTGGGACCGCTGGACGTCGCCCTCCTGCCCATCGGCGGCAGGTTCACCATGGACGTGGCCGAGGCCGCCGAGGCGGTGAAGCTGATGCGACCGTCGGTGGTGGTCCCCATGCACCGCCTCAAGGCCGACCCTCAGGGGCTTGTTGATAGGATGAAAGAAGAGAAGGGGATAAGGATCGAGGCCCTTACCCCGGGAGGCACCCTGCGGCTCTAGGACGAGCCGTGACGGCCACTGCGAATAAACTCAGGCCGTTGAACCCTCAGGTCGTCCGGGCATAGTGGTCGTGATAGGCGACCAGCAGGATGAACCGGACCGCCAACAGCACGATCAGCATCAGGATGACAGCAAGATCCGCTCCGAGCAAGCTCGCCCCGATGATCAGGATGCATAGAAGATATGTCGTGATGCGGTTGACGGAGCTGCCTGCCCTATCGCGGATGCCGATGTTGCGCTCATCCTCGACTTCGATCTTCTTCCTGCGCTCGACCTCCTCGATATCCTCCTCGGATTGGAAGGACATCATGAGAATTCGGCCGATGCCCAACGCCGTGGCCGCTGCCCCGAGACCGAAGCAGGAGCCGGCAATGGCTTCGTGGCCATCGGACGACGCGATAACGCCTGCGATCAACAACAAGATGCCCGCGGCCGCCAGCGCCGCAGACGAGGCCCTACTTGATCCTATCTCCTTAATCATCTTCATAGATGAACATCTCCTCGACGGGGACCCCAAAGTACCTGGCGATCCTTATCGCCAGGACGATGGACGGATTATACCGTCCGTTCTCCAGGGAACCGATGGTTTGTCGTGACACCTCCAGATCGGCGGCCAGGTCCTCCTGCCTGATCCCCCGCAGTTTCCTGAACTCTTCCAATCTGTTCTTCACGGCTCCCGCATCACCTTACAAATGGAAAGTATACTTTCCATGACGATAAAGATATCGCTGATCGGCGTCGAATATCGATGTCGGAAGAATGGGATTCCAGAGTCGACCTCATGGGATGCGGCCACCGACATGGTGAAGGTGGGCCGCATGGCGGGGACGATGACAATAACATTTAAAACGCTCATCCGCTCTCAGCTACCCAGGTACTCAGATGGTGCTGGAAAACCTTGGCCAATCGCTCCGCAACGTCCTGAAGAAGATCACCGGGGCATCGCACATCGACGAAGCCCTGGTAAAGGAGATCACCCGGGACATCCAGAGAGCCCTCCTGCAGGCCGATGTGAACGTCAAGCTGGTTCTGGAGATGACCAAGGAGGTCGAGCGCAGGGCGCTCAACGAGCAGCCGCCGGCCGGAACAAGTCCCAAGGAGCATGTCGTCCGCATCATCTACGACGAGCTGACCAAGATCCTGGGGACGCCCAGGCCGCTCCCCATCGCCAAGCAGACCATCATGATGGTTGGGTTGTATGGGCAAGGGAAGACGACCACCACCGGCAAGCTGGCCAGGTACTTCCACAAGAAGGGGCTCAAGGTCGGGGTCATCGCCGCCGACGTCCACCGTCCCGCCGCTTATGACCAATTGCAGCAGATCTCCGAGAAGGTCGGCGTGCAGCTGTACGGCCGGCCGGGGGAGAAGGATGCTTCCAAGATCGCCCGGGAGGGGATGGAGCACTTCTCGCACATGGATGTCGTCCTGGTCGACACCTCCGGCCGCCACGCCCTCGAGGACGACCTCATCAGCGAGCTGAAGCGCGTGGCCGAGGTGGTCAAGCCGACGGAGCGCATCCTGGTCCTCGACGCGGCGGTCGGCCAGCAGGCCGGCCCGCAGGCCAAGGCGTTCCACGATGCGGTGGGGGTCACCAGCGTCATCATCACCAAGATGGACGGGACGGCCAAGGGGGGCGGGGCGCTCAGCGCGGTCGCCCAGACCCAAGCCTCCATCGTGTTCATCGGCACGGGCGAGCACCTCATCGACCTGGAGCCCTTTGAACCCACCCGGTTCATCTCCCGCCTGCTGGGGATGGGAGACATCCAGAGCCTGCTGGAAGCGGCCAAGGACAATATATCGGAGGCGGAGGCCGAGGAAACGGTCAAGAAGATGATGGCCGGTCGCTTCACCCTAAAGGAGATGTACGAGCAGATGGAGATGCTCACCAACATGGGGCCGCTTAAGAAACTGGTATCTATGCTTCCAGGCATGCCGGGCATGAGCGACAAGATCAACATGGAGGAGAGCCAGGACAAGCTCCGCAAGTTCAAGTACATCATGGACTCCATGACCGAGGAGGAGATGGAGGACCCCCGGCTGATCAAATCCACCCGCATCAACCGCATCGCCCGAGGCGCCGGCGTCGAGGGCAAGGACGTCCGCGAGCTCCTCAAGCAGTACAACATGTCCAAGAAGGCGGTGAAGGGCTTCATGGGCAACCGCAAGTTCCGTAAGCAGCTGATGAAGCAGTTCCAATCTGGCGAGATGGGGCCGTCGCAATGAAGCGCTTCATCGTGGTCGGCCACAAGGCGGTCACCGCCGGGGACTTCAAGCTGGACGACATGGCCGGAGGAGCGGGGAGATTGGACATCCTACTGCGGTGCATCAATTCCGCGCTCTTCCTGTCGCACGGCATACGTCGGGATACCGAGATCTACCTCATCCTGCAGGGGGAGCCGGACCCCCCGCGCACGATCCGCATCAACGGGGCGGAGGTACGCTACCTGAACCCCGACGAGCGATCTACCGGAGCCCTGGTCCGCAACGCTCTGGTCAAGAAGCTGGACGGGGAGGAGATGAGATCGTCGCCGGGCATATACATCTCCCGGCGATCGTTCAAACAGGTCCTCGACGACCTCGCCCCGGTCTCCCGCCTGATCTACCTCAAGGAGGACGGACAGGACGTCCGGGAGCAGGAGATGGGCGGCGACCTGACATTCATCGTATCCGACCATCAGGACCTCCGCGAGGACGAGGAGGCCGAGCTGCTGAGATACGAACCCCAGACCATCACCCTCGGCCCTTTGTCCTATCACGCCGACCACTCCATCACCATCATGCTCAATGAGCTGGACAGGCGCGGTTAAAGGCTAATCTTCTTATCCCATACCGGCAATAGTGACGTGGGGCTTGGAAGATGAAGGCGATCTGTCCACGCGATGGGTGCGAGTACATCGCCTACGGCGATGACGAACGGGAGCTGAGGAAGGACCTTCGTTACCACATCATGAACATACACAACAGCAACGAGATGCCCGAGAAGCTCGACATCCTTGAGGAGATCCATTCTAGCTAGCTCCCCCACGATACCTTTTTATTTCCGGTGGCCAGATTCTAACTGGATAACGATGAGGCTAAGGGAAAAGGAGATCACCGACCGCTACGAGATCGAGGAGCTGTTGACCAAGGTGAACGTATGCCGGATGGGACTGTGCGACGGCAGCATGCCGTACGTGGTCCCCACGACCTTCGGTTACAGGAACGGAGTCATATACCTGCATTCGTCCAAGCACGGGCGCAAGATCGACGTGCTCCGGGAGAACAACAGGGTATGCATCGCCGTTGACACCGGCCATGAGCTGGTGCAGGGCCCGCTGGACACCTCCTGCAAGTCCACCATCCGGTTCAAGAGCGTCATCGCCACCGGACGGGCCAAGTTCGTGGAGGATGAGGCGGAGAAGAAGAAGGCCATGGACGTGATCATGGCTCAGGCGTTCGGAGATCAGAAGTTCGAGTACGCGCCCGAGGGCCTCCGGGACATGGCCATCATCAAGATCGAGCTGGAGACCATCACCGGCAAGAAATCGGGTTACTGAGCGCTCCGTTTAGAGGAAGCATCGGCAGATTAGGAAACCTTTTAACAGGCGGTGCCAATGGGGCGGGCATGAGCGAGAAGATCCCCCAGCACCGCCACTGCGCGAAGTGCGGCAAGGCGCATCTAGGGGAGGGTCGTTTCTGTTCCGACGAGTGCCAGGCGGCGTCCAGTGACAACCTCCGGTCGAAGAAGCGCCAGCTCCTGATATTGTACGGAGTGGCCATGGTCGTGCTCATCGCCGCCCTGCTGCTGATGAGATGATGCCATGAAGGTCGCTGTGGGGGGAACCTTCAACGTCCTGCATCGCGGCCACCGGGCCCTGCTGGACCGGGCCTTCGACCTCGGCGACGAGGTCCTGGTGGGCATCACCTCCGAGACCATGGCCTCCCGCAGCAAATCGGCCGTCCGGCCGCTGTGGGAGAGGAAGGCCGATCTGGAGAGGTACCTGAGGACCAAGGGCACCAACTGGACGCTGGCGGTGATCGACCGTCCGGACGAGCACGTGGACGTCCGGTGGGACATCGACACCCTCATCGTGTCGCCGGAGACCAGGAGGACGGGCGAGGCCATCAACGTCAAGAGGTACGACCTGGGGCTGCCCCCTCTCAAGCTGGTGGAGGTGCCCCACGTCCTGGCCGATGACTTCACGCCCATCGCCGCCCGGCGCATCCTGGCCGGGGAGATCGATGCCGAGGGCCGTCTGCTCCGGCCGCTGGTGGTCAATGTCGGCTCCATCAACCCGGTTAAGAGCGCCGCGACGCGCAGCGTGCTATCCCTCTTCTACCGACAGTTGGAGGTGCGCAGCGTGGACGTCCCCTCGGGGGTGCCGGACCAGCCCTGGGGCAAGGACACAAGACAGGGGGCCATCAACCGGGCCTCCCTGGCCATGGGCGAGGCGGACCTCAGCGTGGGCCTGGAAGCCGGGGTGTTCGATACCGCTGACGGCCTCTACGACGTGCAGTACTGCGCCATCCTCGATCGCCGGGGACGGTACAGCATCGGCCACGGCATGGGGTTCCGCTACCCCGCCGAGGTCGCCGACCTCGTGCGCCAGGGCAAGATGGTCGGCACGGCGGTCAAGGAGCTCTACGGCAGCGGGATCGACGGGCGCAAGGAAGGAGCCATCGGCTACCTGACCCGCGGGGCCATGGACCGCACCAAGCTGGCAGAACAGGCAGTAATGGCCGCGATGGTGCCCCGGCTGCGTAAGGAGCTGTATCCGGATCTGTGATCAGGCCTTGGCTTTCTCCGGCCTTACCCGAGCCTGGACTTCCGCCCGCCCGGTGCAGTTGGATAGGCCAACGCAACCGAACCGCCGGTACTTGGAGCAGTAGAACCCCTGGACGTAGTGCTCGCAGGGCGGGTCTTTTTCCGCCCGGCATTTCTCGCCGATGCAGGCGAACCCCTTGTACCGTCCCTCGCACCGGCCGTCCATCTGGAGGTAGTAGCATCTCATCTAATCCCTCCTGCCGGCCAGGGGCGACCCCAGGTCGATGAGGTGAAGATCGACGGCAGCCATGCGCAGGGTGTGGTCGTCCCGCGTCATCGCCCTCCGCCCCGGGGCCGGGGCGCGGCTGTGGTAAGAGGGCGCGATGCGCTCGATGCAGTTTTTTTCTCCGGAGCAGACGCCGGCGTCTACCATCCGGTGAGCGCAGCGGTTGGACCCATAGCTATAACGGCACAAATTCCCATCCCGCCTGCATTATGTATATCAATGAATATAAATTTTGGCAGGTGGACTGGCTAAGGGTGGAACTCTTTCACCGCCTGCGCCATCTCGTATAACCGCCGCTGGGCCAGGGCGTTGATGGTTCCCGCTGGATAGGTGCCGTCCTCATTGCGCCGGCCGGCGGGGACTCCGGTGAGGACCTCGATGCCCTCGTCTATGGTGCTGACCGGCCAGATGTGGAACTTGCCTTCCTTGATCGCCTGCACCACCTCCTCCTTGAGCATGAGGTTGTGGACGTTGGAGCGGGGGATCATGCATCCCTGCTCCCCGGTCAGGCCGACGAGCTTGCAGGTCTCGAAGAACCCCTCGATCTTGTAGTTCACCCCGCCGATGGCCTGCACCTCGCCCTTCTGGTTGACCGACCCGGTCACCGCGATGTTCTGCCTAATGGGCACCCCCGAGAGCTCGGAAAGGAGGGCGTACAGCTCGGTGCTGGAGGCGCTGTCCCCGTCCACGCCGGAGTACGATTGCTCGAAGACCACCCTGGCCGAGAGGGACAGGGGAGCGTCGATAGCATAGCGGTCGTGCAGAAGGCCGCTGATGATCAGCACGCCCTTGGTGTGCGTGGCCCCGCCCATAGAGGCCAGCCGCTCGATGTCGATGATGCCCTCGCGGCCGACCCCGACCGAGGCGGTGATGCGTGACGGTCGTCCGAAGGCGAAGTCGCCGACCCCCAGCACCGCCAGGCCGTTGAGCTGGCCGGACCGCTTGCCATCCACGTCGATGAGGATGGTCCCCTCGGCGATCATCTCCTGGATCTTTCCCTGGATCATGTTGGAGCGGTAGTCCTTCTCCTCCACCTGCTTGCGTATGTGATCCCGGGTGATGTGGTCGACGCCCTCCTCCTGAGCGTAGAAGGAAGCTTCTCGGATCATGTCGGCGATCATCGCGAACTCGGTGGACAGCTTCCGCTGGTCGTCGGCGAGGCGCGATGACTGCTCGACGACCGCGGCGAGGGCGGTGGGGTCGAGGTGCAGGAGCCCTTCCCGCTGCACCAGCCCGCACACGAACTTGGTGTACCGTTCGACGTTCTCCGGCGTCCGATCCATGGTGGTGTCGAATTCCGCCTTGACCTTGAACAGCTTCTTGAAGTCGGGGTCCAGGGCAAAAAGGATGCCGTAGGTCTGGGGGTTACCGATAAGCACGACCTTGGCGGTGAACGGTATCGGCTCCGGCCGCAGAGTCTTCGTGATGATATAGCCCAAGCGAGCCACGGGGTCCTCCAGCTCCAGCTTGGCGTTGGCGATGGTTTGCTTCAGGCCTTCCCACACCAGTGGGTCTTGGAACATCCGCTCCACAGGGATGACCAGGAAGCCGCCATTAGCCCGGTGTGCGCTGCCCCCCCGGATCATGGTATAGTCGGTGACCAGGGTGCCGAACCTCGCTTCCCGCTCGGAGTAGCCGAACAGCCGCTGGTAGTTGGGGTTCTGCTCGATCTCCACCGGGGCGCCGACCGTCTTGGAGTTGTCCACCACGAGGTTGACCCGATAGTTATGGGTCGGGTCTATCACTGGAGTGTTCGGTCCGCCCGGCTGGGGGTTGAGGAACAGAGGGACATTATCTACGATATCCTTCTCTACTTCCTTGAGATATTCGATGACCTCGGCGTTGTCTTTAAACTGGTCCCTCATTCCATTGATATACGGCCCCACGGCGAAATGCGCCACCTGGCGGTTGAGGTCCATCATCTCCTTGTCCACCTTCCGCACGATGTCCTGCAACGGCCGGAAGGTCTCCCCGATGCGCTGGTTCAGCTTCTCCCTCTCTTCCTGTATCTCCCGCTGCAATGCCGGGGGCAATTGGGCGAACTCCTGATCGGTGAGCGGGTGGCCTTCCTTGGTGACCGGGGTCAGCGACAGACCGATGGGCGAAGGCTGCACCAGGAAGCCGGCCTGCTGGGCCATCTCGTTGATCTTGGCCACGATCTCGTTCCGCTCCTGGTTGATGCTGGCCATGGTGGCTTCCCGGCGCTTGGCGTAGTCGGCGCTCTCGAACGCCTCCCTCAGCGCCGGAGCGATCTGGTTTACCAGGCGGTCCATGGCCTCCTTGAACTCGTTGCCCTTGTGTGCCGGCAGGGATATGGCACGAGGCTTGGAGGAGTCGGCGAAATTATTGACATAGCACCAGTCGGGGGGCACCGGCATCGTCGCCGCCTGGACCTTGACGAAGTCGTGGATGGCAGTCTTCCGTCCAGTGCCGGGAATGCCGGAAACGAAAATGTTGAATCCCCTGTTATCGATCCGCAGGCCGAACTTCAGGGCTCTGACCGCCCGGTCCTGGCCCACGATGGTCTCCAGCGGACTAAGCTGAGAGGTGCTGTCACAGTCGAAATCCAACTCGTTGCAGACCCGCCGGGCCTCCTGGTAACTTAACTCCTGGACCATGGTCTATCGTATGTAAGAATATCGCCCGGGATTAATAAATGGGACCCTTACCCTGTGGCTTGGGGCTGGGGCCTCTTATCCCGCGAGAACATGAAGCGGCTGACGTAGATCAACCAGGCGATGTCCACGGTCATGCATACCGTCGCCGGCACCGCCGCCGCGGGGCCCAGCAGGGCTATGGCCAATGCTGCGGCCATGCCCGTGTTCTTGTGCGTGGCGAAGAGGATGTCGGGCACGCGCTGCTCCCAGCGGGCAGTTTTCCTCCGCTCATAGATGTCCAGAACCACCCCGATGCCGAAGGTCTTGATGACCGCCACAGCGATGAGGGCGGCGAGGAGGCCGGGGTCGCCGAAGAACACCCCCCGGTTGGCGCCGGCCACGGCGATGACCAGGACGGCGAAGGCGATGTTGATGGCGATGCTTCGGCTGTAGGGATCGATCCGGACCCGGCGCAGCCCGCGGGAGGCTGCTATGGGCACGACGATGAGCATCCCCACGTACCACAGGAGAGTAGTGACGCTCACCGCCTGGCCGATGAACACCAGGGTCAGCAGGGGAGTGAGGAACAGGGCGATGACGTACAATGCCGCCGAGGACACCAGGGTGCCCTCCAGGTCGCCGCCCAGGATCAGGGTGAACGGTATAACCGACACCGCCGAGGGCACGGCCGCGGCGAGGACCCACCCGTTGCGCAGATCGCCCGTGAACAGGAAGGCCAGGGCGATAGTTATTCCTGTTGAGACAACGAACGAGAGGACGAAGGCATTGCGCACCGGACGGCGGTGGGAAGCGAGCTTCAACCCCCTCAGCTGCATGCTGCACAGGGAGAAGGACATCATGACCATCAACGACGCCATGGCCACGTCCTTGTTCATCTTGGGGTACGCTTCCGGGAAGCCGCCGAACAGCATGGCGATCACCAGGGCTACGATCATCATCATCGCATTGTTGCCCAGGAAGTCCCTTGGCCGCACATCGCGGTGATTCCCTTCATGGATTAGTACCTTTCCGGCAAGGCGATATACCGACGGGTTCAATTTCACAGTGGTGTCCGTCCTCGACCGTGACCGGCGAGTCTTCGTGGTGCTCAACCCCCGCTCGGGAGTGGGCTCGGCCCTCTATCTCAAGGAGGATGTCCTGGCCGGACTGAGGGGACTGGACGTTCGGTACAGCTTCCTGGGCCGAGGGGACCGGCTGCGCGTCATGGTCGACGCGGCCCTGGAGGCGGGGGCGAACGAGGTCGTGGCGGTGGGAGGCGACGGGACCGTCTCCGGGGTGGCGGAGGCGGTGGCCGGCACCGACGCGGCCATGGGCATCGTGCCCACCGGCACGGCGAACATGGTGGCCCGGGAGCTGGGGATCCCCCTTTCCATTGCCTCGGCCACCGGGGTCATCAGACGCAGGGAGCGGATCGTCGGCATGGACTGCATGACCTCGGGGGACCGCAGCTTCGTTTACCAGGTGGCGGTGGGCATGGGGGCGGACCTCAACCGCCTGGTGACCAGGAACGAGAAGGAGGTGCTGGGCCGTTCCGCCTACATGGTGGCGATGTTCAGGGCGCTGGGGGAGCTGCGGCCGCTGTACGCCCACTGCCGCATCGACGGGCGTCAGGTAGAGATGTGGGTGAACCAGCTCGTCATCGCCAACGCCGGGATCCTGGGGACGGAACCGCTGCGGCTGGGGCCTGGGATCCGCCCCGACGACGGCAAGGTCGAGGTGGTGGCCATGCGGGGGCGGGGCCGCTTGGATTACCTGAGCTCGGGGATGAGCATGGTCCTGGGCAACTTCCAGGACCCCGGCCTCCGGTACTACGAGGTGCGGCACGAGGTCGTGCTGGAGACCCGACCGAGAACGGCCATCAAGGCCGACGGGGAGTACATCGGGGAGACGCCGCTGACCCTCAGGGTACGGCCGGGGGCGGTCAAGGTCATCACTCCGACCCGCCCGCGAACGAGCTGGCCGCCGGCCTGAGGTCGTCGAGCGCGAGCGGGCGCGGCGAGGAGAGATACGGTGAAGAGTTAAGCGCCGAGGGGGAGATTCGAACTCCCGAAGTGCAGAGCACCACCAGCTCTCAAGGCTGGCGCCGTGATCCGGGCTTGGCTACCTCGGCCTGGAGCGTCCAGGTCCCTGGATGGACTTATTGTTTTCGGTCAGGCGAGCCTCTCCAGCTTGCCCGCGGTGACCGTCTCGAGGTCGATCTCGAATGCGGCGATAGGATACCCGAGATCGAAGCCGGCGATGACCTCGGGGTGCACCTCGCCGAAGGTTCCGATGACCCGGTCATCGACGACGATCTCCGCCCCCCGGCCCTCCAGGTAGGTGCCCGCGGACGACGCCCGGATGGTGCACCGGACCGACAGGTCGCGCATGATGCTCTCCACCAGGGACTTGGCCTCGGTGAACGAGGCCCGGGCGGAAATGCTTACCGCAGCGAGGTGCTTGCGGCGCTTGATGCCTTCCATGACGTCCCCGACCTCGAACAGTCTCTGCGGCAGATCGCGGTGCTTGTTCCTCCGCAGCACTGCCATGAGGCTCGGGAGCAGGGAGACGCGAAGGCAGGTGTGATCCTCGCTGATGGGGTTGAGGATCTCCACGACCTCGCCGCGCGGTAGGCGCAGCCGGTCGAACTGGTCCTCCTCCGAGCTCAGGGTCAGGGTGGTCGCTTCCAGGTAGCCGTAGCCGACCATCAGCTGGCGGGCGACGTCCGACCCCTTGCTGGTCAGGAGCTCGGCGCCGAAGGTCTGCTGGGATGGCAGCTCCCGCCCGAAGTTCTCGTAGCCGTGGCCCTTGGCCACGTCCTCCATGATGTCGACCGGGTGGATGAGGTCCAGCCTCCAGGCTGGGGCCAGGACCTGTAGATTGTCCCCGTCCGCGGTGGCCTGGTAGCCCATCCGACCCAGCGCTGCGGCCATTCCTTCGCCGTCTAGGCGGGTGCCCAGCAGGGAGTTCGCGGCCTCGATGCTGATCGTCCACTTCCTCGGGCTGAGGTCAGGGGTGACCTCGTTCTGGACCCCCTGGATTCGGACGGTCCTGATCTTGCCGCCCCGCTCGGCCATGGCCGTGGCCACGATGTTCAAGGCGCCCTTGATGGCATTAAGGTCCGTGCCCGTCACGTCTAGGAACACGTTCCTCGTCGCGGTGGTGACCGTGGTCAAAGTGCCGTTGATGATGGGGGGGAAGGATAACACCTCTCCCCGGCTGTCGACCAGCAGGGGATAGCGCTCCTTGCCCTCGAGGATGAAGGCGTAGTCCACACCCTTCTCATGCCGCTCGAGGATCTCCCGCAGGTTCATGCTCTCGGTCTTAGCGAGGGGGACGAAGGACACCGACTCCGGATCGACCGCCTTGTAGGTGAACGGCGGGGTCACCTTGTCCAGGTCATGAATGCCAATGGACACCTTCGACCTCTTGCGGCCCATGGTAAGGTGCAGCTTTTCCTGCAGCTCCATCAACGAACGGATGAGCTCGTCGGTGACGGTGATGTCCTCGATGATGCCAGCGACCATGTACGGGCGAACGTCGGTGATGCTCTCGTCGAGCGTCAGGACGACGTCCGAGGCCTGGGCCTCGTAGCTGGTGAGCCCGCTCTGGAAGCCGAGGAAGGTACGCAATGCACGGGCCGCGCCCTCCACGCTGTAGAGGTCCGGCCGGTCCGGGAAGAACTCGATGGCCATTTCCCGGCTGCTCTCATCGTAGGAGTGCACGTCCGCGCCCACCTGGGGCACCCGGTCCAGGAGGGTGTCCACGCTTACTTCGCGTCCCAGCAGGGAGATGAGGTCATCATAGGCGAAGGTTACTACTGGCATCCTCGAAGCGATGGAAGAGTGACTATTTTTAGTTTTCAGGTCCGTCCGTTCAGATCGATGGGCAGGGCCGTCCCGCACCGCGGGCATCGCGCCTCCTCGATGTTGAGCTTGACCTCGAAGGTGGGGCAGAACCTGCTGACCCCCGGGCCCTTGAGGCACAGCCCCTCGGAAGGCTTGAGGCTCGTTCGCTCGACGGCCAGGAAACCACAGGAGGGGCAGAGCGTGTCCTGACCGCCCTCCCCGGTGACCCCGCCGAGGTAGACATGCCTCAGACCCAGCCGGCGGGCGGTAGCTACGGAGCGCTCCATGACCTCCATGCTCTGCACCGGCAGCTCGGAGAGCTCGTGGGCCGGATGGAAGCGGTAGAAGAACAGCGGAGTGTTCGTGCCCATATTGTCCACGACCCACCGGCTGAGGTCGGCTACCTCCTCGGCCGAGTCGTTCAATCCGGGGATAAGGAGGCACGTCAGCTCCACATGCACCCCTTTTTCCTTGGCCATGAGGCAGGTATCCAACACCTCCTGGAGGCTGCCGCCGCAGTGGCGCCGGTAGAACCGGTCGGTGAAGCCCTTGATGTCGATATTGGCGACGTCCACGCTCGCCATCAGCTCTTCGGCTGCCGGGGCAAGGATGTAACCGTTGGTGTTGATCATGGTGAAGAGACCGCGGGGCCGGGCGAGCTCGGCGGTGTCGATGATGAACTCGCTCCACACCGTGGGCTCGTTGAAGGTCCAGGCGATCCCCTGCACTTTCTCCGTCACGGCGAGGTTCACGACCTCCTCTGGCGCCATGTCAAGGTGAGGCAGATCGCCCCCCGACGAACGGGCCAGGGCGGCGTTCTGGCAGCAGGCGCAGGTGAGATTGCAGCCGAAGGTGCCCAACGAGAGGAGCTTAGATCCCGGCCGATAGTGGAAGATGGGCTTCTTCTCGATCACGTCTACGGCCCGAGCACATACCGTTCCGTAGGTCCTCGTGATCAGGGTTCCCCGGACGTTCTGCCTGGCACCGCACCGCCCGGTCCCTCCGTCCTCGATGGCGCACCGGTGGGGGCATAGGTCGCATCGCAACCATTCGCCCTCGTCGTGCCACCATCTGGCCACTTGGCGCTCCATGCTCGGGCAGAGGTCAGCGGGGCGCATAAGCATGTCGCTCAAAGCCCCTTGACCATACGAAAGGACGCTCAGCGCCCCAGCTTGCTGTGCGCTTGCCCCAGGTGACCAGCGGCCTGTGCGCTCAGCGTCGACAGCTCGCCGGCGAGGACCACGGCCCCCACGATCTCGGCCAGCCGTTCCGCTTTACCCTCGCCGAGGCAGCCGATCATATTCAGCGCCTCCGATTGGCAGGGAAGCCTAGTTCCGCCACCCACGGTGCCCACCTCCACGCACGGCAGGCGCACCGACGCGTACAGGTCCCCGTCCACGACCTCGCAGGTGGTGGTAGTCATGGAACCCTCCACGACCTGAGCGGGGTCTTGGCCGGTGGCGATGTACAGCGCGGCGAGCATGTTGGCAGCGTGGGCGTTGGAGCCCAGCGATACTGCCAGCGAGGACCCTATGCTGCACTTGCGGAAGCAGGTCTCGGCCACCGCTTCGGGGGTGGCGTGCATCTTCTCCTCGAGGACCTTTCTAGGGATGGTCACGTCGGCCAGCACGATCTTGCCCCGACCCAGGATCGCGTTCACGGCCGCCGGCTTCTTGTCCACGCACAGGTTGCCGGACACCGAGATCAGGACCGCCCCGGTCTCCTTCTCCAGCAGCCTCGACACCGCCTCGGAAGCTATAGTCGCCATGTTCATCCCCATGGCGTCCCCGGTGCTGTACGACAGCCGGAGATAGAAGGAGCGGCCGACCGCGAAGGGCTGGGCGCTGAGCAGCCTCCCGTGGGAGGTGGTCGCCTCCGCTGCCGCCTTGAGACGGTCGAAGTTCTCCTCGGTCCACTTCCCCACCTCCACCGCGTGCCGGGCGTCCCGGACCCTGAACACCGGCGCCCGGGTCATGGCATCCTTGACCACGATCGAGGTTGCTCCGCCGGAGGCGGAGATGACCGAGCAGCCCCGGTTCACCGACGCCAACAGCGCGCCCTCGGTGGTGGCGAGCGGTACCAGGAACTCGCCCGCCGCATGCTGGCCGTTGATGATGAGCGGTCCGACGAAGCCTACCGGCACCTGTACCGTCCCGATCATGTTCTCGATGTTCTTGGCCGCCGCCATCGGGTCGAAGGACAGCGAGCCGATGTTGGCCAGGGTCGCCCCTGTGCTCACTTCCACCGCCCTTCGGCGCTCATCGACGTCCGCACGGGTCTTGCCACGGTTCTTGAGGCCCTCTCCGGTCATAGCGGCCTCAGTATGGTCTTCGCGTAATAATGATACTGATGTCACGGAGCGTTCTACCGGACGACTATTAACAGTGATAAATGCTAACACGCTGGCCCCCGGACCCAGAAATGTCGCAATATAGTGAATTCTCGGTGGAAGCGAAGCCTTAGTTTCAAATATCAGGATTGTTTCACACCACCTCAATCCCAAAAGGATTCTCGGTAAGGTGATAATAGGACATGTACAGCATGAGTCCGCGGACGGGCAGGTGTTTGAGCGACGAGGAATGCGTAGACAAGTTCAAGAGTGGTAACGAGTGGGGCCTCCTGACCTCAATCGATCTCCATGACTGCGACCCGCAGAAGATCGCTAGCAAGGAAGTGATCACGCAGTTCTCGATTGATCTATGCGAATACATAGACATGAAAAGATTTGGCGAGCCTATCGTCGTAAGATTCGGCGCCGACCCGAGGGTGCAGGGCTACTCCCTGGCACAGCTCATTGAGACATCGCTGATCTCCGGCCACTTTGCCGAGGATACCGACCGGGCGTTCATCGATGTTTTCTCTTGCAAGGAGTACCCGCCCAAGAAAACCGCGGATTTCTGCAAGGAATACTTCGGGGCCAAGGCCATGGAGTACTCCGTGGTCTTCAGGACCTGAGCGGGACCAAACACCTTTGCCCTTTCTCAACGAGGGCGGGAAATCCCTTCCGTTCTTTCTCTACGACCATCGATCCTGAGCGGCCGCTCAGTATAATGCCCTACTGCGCAGGAGCTCGAACATGGGGTTCCAGTATGCATCGTACCATAGCTGATTGATACCATCTCTCAGGGCGAGCGGCACCCCGGTATGCGATAATCTGAGATCGGTCCCCTGACCAATGGCCCTGAGCCCGATCTCCACCTTCGAAGGCAGCACGCCACCGGGCCAGTCGGAGGTCGTCCACTCCTGGGATATCCATCTTCCCCTTTCCAGCTCCAGGAAGCGGAATATTATGCGGCCGTCCCCGACGATCATCCTTCCACCTGCCTCGGCCTTGCCCTCGACAGCGAGACCGGTCATCTCGGACAGGCGGACGGGGTCGGTGAGCATATCGTATATGACCTCTGGTGGGGCGGGCAGCATGACCTTCTGATATATCTTCGAGGTCTCGGGGCTCATCGGGCCCCCATGACCGATGACGGATAAATGATATTCCTCAGGCCGCCCCTCTTAATGATGCGAAGATCGCGCTCAATTTTTCGAGGTCCTCGATCCACTGCCGTATGGCCTTCCTGCCCACGTCCAGTTTGGCAGGATCCTTCTCATAATCTTCCAGCATTTTCAGCATATGTGAGTACTGCGCGATCAGTAGGTCGAAACGGGGAGCGACGGACAATATCTTGTCCGCATCACGAGCGGAGATGGCCGCGTTGAGGGAACGAAGGGTCTCCAGCCACTGCTCGACAGGCATTCCCGCGCCCTTCTTGAAGTCCCGCAGGATCCACTGCCGTTTGAACACCACCATCTCCACCCATCCCTTGTATTGGGCCTCGAGGTCCGCGAGGACTCTGCCAATGAGGGACGAAGCTTTGGACCACTGCTCGTCGTCCAGCGCTCCTCCGGCCGCCTCAGATGGTTTTCCAACAGTCAGGCCGATGGCGCTGAGCGCCGCAAAGGAGCTGATCTCCTGTCCTCGGAACCTTTCCGCCAAGGCTACGGCTGCGGCAAACCCCGCTCCAGCCTCCTCGGCCGTCAGCATCGCCTCCTCACTCATGGCATAGAACTCTTCCACGCTCTTGTTATACATTGGGGCCAGGACCGCGATGCCTTCAGTTGACCCAGGGGTCCGCACCAGGCCCGGGCCGATGGTCAGCACATGAACCTTCCGCCCTTCCATTTCCGCGTCAAGCACCCGGGCCAGCTCTACCTGGGCGGTCTTGAAGACCTCATATGCCCCCATGTACGGGGCCGCTCCGGACGAGGACACGCATATGAAAGCCCCGTGATCGCGGGACACCATGGCTGGAACGAAGGCCCGCGCCAGCAGCACCGGCCCGCGGATGTTCACGCCATAGGCAAGGTCCCAGCCCTCGATGCCGACGTCGGCCACCGCGCCCATCCTGAAGGCGGTGGCGTTGTTGATGACCACATCCACCGGCCCGAGCTTTTTCTCAACCTCGACCTTCATCGCCTGAACGCTATCCTCCCTGGAGACGTCGGTCTTGATGAATAGCGCGGCGTGTGGTCCGAACTCATGACGGAGCGCCGTTTCCGCCGCGTTGCCAGTTGTCTCGTCTATCTCCGCGATCACCACCTTGGACCCTAGCCAGGCGAGAGATCTCGCGGCCTCCAGGCCGATGCCACGTCCCGACCCGGTGACCACGCATACCTCTCCCTTGAGGCAGCCTCGGACCAGTGTTCCCCTCTCGATGATCAGGATATTCAACTCCCGTGATGGGAATGAGGTGACGGCTCATAAGATACGTACAGGAATTCCTTGTTCATGGAAAAAAGGCGGCCGAAGACGTCCTGAACCGGCCAAGAATGGAAAGCTTTAAAATGGAAGGCAGTATTCCCAGAAGCACAAGGGCCCGTAGCTTAGCCTGGCTGGAGCGCCCGGCTGATAACCGGGAGGTCAAGAGTCCAAATCTCTTCGGGCCCACCATCATTGTCCAGTCAAAACCCGATGTTCCGATTCTGAGAACATACGGGTCAGACCCTACTTTCCGAGATATTTTCTGATGCCCGGCGATATACCGGTCGGATTGAGAAGTCCTACGATGCTCTTGAACGCGGAGAGCTTATCGCCATTACTGACAGACCTCAGCTCCGGGGGATCAGGAAGGTATTAGGTCGGACCATTGGAGCGGCGTCGTCTTTCTTACTCTCTTCAAGAAGCATAGCAATATCGTTTAATCGTTCATCGACTCAACTTTTCATCTCGCTGGATCTGAGCCTACGGTATTTTCCAAATGTCGTGGGAGCATCGTTCCATCGTTAGGCCTCGAAGGCTTCCGCACATTCATCAATGGATTGTATTAGATTTGGGGTTTATGATACAAGAGCTTTGTTTGTGGGCGATTTCAGAGGTCGTTCCAATCCACTATTGTGTCCAAGCATATTCTCAGATCATCGCCCTCATGAATGACCTCGCCCATCGTTGAGGCGTACTCGTCGGTAGGATTGAACGCTATGGAGTGCCCGGATTCCAGAAACATGCCGACATCGTTACAGCTATCCCCAACGGCCACGGTCTCTTCCTTAGATATTTTGTTTTCCTCCATCCAAGAACGAAGGCCTTTCTCCTTCTCCAGGTAGCTCACTTTCCGAATGTAGTTAGGCACAAGCCGTCCATTCGAGCCTATTTCAAACCAGTTGGCCTTCCAATCATGGAACTTGGCTGTTACCCCTATCCACCGGGCCAGTGGTTCCGCCCCTGCGGAGATGATGACGCACTTGACTCCCAGCGACGTGAGCGTCGATATGCATTCCTGGACTCCCACTCTGAGGTGAGTATTTTGGATAATTGCATCCTCGATCTCTCGGGCGGTCAGATCGGGGTGAGCTAAAATGATCTCTCTAAGATTTGATGCTGCCCACTCATCCTGATCGATATGCCCCTCCATGTACAAGCGATAGAGTGGTTTAGGGTCATGACCATAGATACGAAACAATGTATCCCAAGAGCTGGCCTCCTGAGTAAGCGTTCCGTCCATGTCGAATGCTACAAGCCTGATCATGATCTGCTCGCTAACGGATGGTAACGGTCTAAGAAATAGATATTGGGATTGGCCTTCAGCCAGCGGCTCGTACTTCAAGAGATACACCGGCCGTGCGAGCGAGATGAAGATCGTCGCCAAGACGATTGGCCACCGTTTCGAACGAATATATCGGATATGGGACATCAGCCCGCATATAATCGCAGAACTCAGCCCCTGTTAACATCCGGACGACGACATCGCTTCAATCAGAGCGGCAAGTCCCAATGATCTCCCGCTCCCGCATGGGCAACTTAGCTCCAAGGACGGCATGATTTCATCACGTAAACAATGGGGGCGCATCATCGGGAATGAGTTCAGGCATGAAATCAAGAACGTCGATGGTCGATCGCTGAAATAAAAAGGGTTGGGAAGGTGTTTGATCCCTACAGCTGAGCAACGATCAGGTCGTCCTGGTTCTGGACCACACTGTTGAAGTGCGCCTGATCGAACGTATACGATGCAGATGTATATCCGATCCTATCCCAGCATACTACGTTGTTCTGCCTGTACAAGATTCCGTAGTGCGCGTCAAGTGTCGGAGTCGCATCATGGCTTGTCGTCTGATACGTCACATCGCCTATGCTGGGCGAGGTCAGGCTGGTGATCGTATAGGAGGAGCCATACGACGCGATGGTCGAGTTCAGGAACGAGGAGGCATCTGCGATCGAGCTGAAGACGAAGACATATGTGCTCTGCTCTGCGATGGTCTCAGTGGTCGAGTTGTAGTAGATGAGAGTGTTCGTGCTGCTGATCGCGTTCGAATACATGTATGAGGGGACCATCGTCGTGCCTGGTGTCCATCCAGCACCCATATTGGATGGCGTTATGGTATAGTTACCCGCCGATGCAGTCGACACCAAATTGCTCTTATCCTGTGTTGGGGTTGTTCCGTTGTTGCTCGTATCTGAGTTCGCTCCATTGTTGCTCGGATCTGAGTTCACTCCGTTGTTATTCGAATCTAAGTTCACTCCGTTGTCGTTCGATGCCGAGCTTGCACCGTTGAAAGCACCCATCGAAGCAGCGATCAGGATCGCCACAACACAGACCACTATAGCCGACCCAGCTACGGTGGCGACATTCTTTTTTGACCTCAGGGGTCCGCCTAACGACGGTTCGTTGGAACTTGGCCCATCTTGGGAAAGCCCCGCCGGGGCTACAGGGCCCTGGTTAGTGGTCTGATTCTTTACAGTCGAGCTTTTATTGGTCGTCGCCGAGCCATCAACTAATGAATTAATAGTGGATGAGGGAGCATTATTTGCAGATATATGGGATTCGGAAGATGTCACCGCACTAAGAGTTTGTCTCGCTGTGGCAGTACTAGAATCCCCCGTATAGGCGCTAATCTCCTGTGTACTGTCCAAGCGGTTTGTAAAATTCGACGCAATAGTCGATTTGTTACTAATGTTGGGGGAATTGACCCCACTGGCTTTCTCCATCCGTTCACGAGTACCGGGCGGCGCGTTCGCCCAGTAGATTTCGTAAGCATCTAGGTCCAATCCGCATTGAGGGCATTTTTTTACCTCTTGCGGCAAACTTATATTACAGCTGGGGCAATGTCTGCCCTGGTCTGGCTTGGTGGATCCCTGCATCATATTAGCATGGACATAATTTTATCACCTCCTATAAAAATAACCTATCTGAATATCAGCTCGGTATAGAGCTACTGTACGCAACTGGGTAGGCCAATCAGGACCGGGTCTAAAGAGCGACCGAAATAAAAGGATGCTTTGTGCTCCGGTGCAATATTGATGCCGCTCATGGTGACGTGATAATGACGCCACACGTTTCGATGCTGAGTGTGATGCCTCGGATGTTGCTCGGTCGGAAAGATCCATACTCTCTCATAATATTGCGTTTCATTGTCAAGCAAACAATCGATACATTGCCCCAGGCATGCGATATTTGGCTACATGCCCACTTTCTTATCAGACTGTATCGGTGCATGCTCATCATTCTTCCATTCGGTGATATCCATATAGGTGCCGAGAACACCAACCACCTCTCCTTTCTTATCCCTCAGGGGTATCTTATTAGTTAGGAGGGTGATGATCCTGCCATCGGGAGTTCTTTGGGACTCCCTTATCAATAATTTGGGTGCCCCACTTTCGATGACCTGCCGATCGTCTTTTTGATAGATCTCGGCTTGATCAGCCCATATCATTTGAAAATCATTTTTCCCGATCACGTCCTCAGGATCCGGATATCCAGCATCCTGCGCGAATGCCATATTGCAGCCGAGGAAGGTTAGGTTCTCATCCTTCCAGAACACTCGGACAGGTATGTTATCCACAATTCCTCTAAAGAGCTGGGCTGATTGGTTTAGAGCCTCTTCCGCCTGCTTACGCTCGGTAATATCCGTCGACGAGCCCAACATCATCTCGACCCCTCCCAATGTCAGTAATTGTGCAGACATGAGCATTACGCCCATTCTACCGTCCTTCCGAACGATCTCGCTCTCCCAATCCCGCACCGAACCGTAATTTCTAAGGCAACGGATAAATTCATCCCACTCCTCGGGATGTTTCCATATCCCTAGCTCAATCGTTGAGTGTCCGACGAAATCTTCTCTTGGGTAGCCTGTATTTTCCAACCAGGTTTCGTTAACATCGACGATGTGTCCATCACTAACTCGAGCAAGGATAATATTGGCTGCACTATTCTGGAATACTTTGGCGTATTTTTCCTCAGATCTGCGCAGGGTTTCTTCGGCCTGTCTTTGCACGGTGATGTCTTGCAATAGACCTAATATTTTGATCACTGTTCCCGATTCATCCCTTTCGAGCTCGGCGATAGAATGAATGGTTCGGGGAGCACCGCCATTGGCCGGGTGTATCTCATAAACCAAATCATACTTCTTTCCAATGCTGGCAGCATCCACCAGTGCTTGGTGCGCAACCTCTCGATTGATGATGCAGGCTTCGATATCCTCGACAGGCACCTCACCACTATGGCGATTCATGCCGAAAATGGCAAATCCTTCCTCGGAGCCCCATATCATGCGCGGCGAGTCTGGGCTGTATTCCCAACACCCCGTTTGGCCAAGAGCGTGGGCTTTCTTGAGACGCTCTTGGTTTTCATGCAACGCTCTTTCAGCCCGGCTCCGACGGACCGCTTCCTTGATCTTGTGCTCCAGCTCAACATACTGCGCTGTAGGGTTCCCACCCTTCTGCAGGTAGAAGTCCGCCCCGGAGTTCAACGCCTCGATAACGACCTCTTCACGCCCTTTGCCTGTAAAGAGGATAAATGGTATCTTATTTCCTCGAGCCCTCAGGTTCTTAAGAAAATTTATGCCATTGCTAACTGGCATCTGGTAATCGGATACAATGGCGTCGTATTTTGTATGAAGCATCGCATTTTCTGCATCGGCAACGCTAATGAACGTGTCCACATGCAGATCCCCCGACGATTCTAAAAAAGATTTTCCGAGTTCCAACATTGGAGCTTCATCATCCACATACAGTACACGCATATCCTTCGCTCTGAAGGAAAATTATTGCTCCGAGGATAGAAATATTGCTGTTCTGCAAACCAAAATTGATATCGTGTTAATAATGAATAATCCACTGTAGAGTTTTGTATGAATCGTTTACTCCACCATAGAATATTGACGGCGTCGTCGTGGTCAATCTGAAACCCTTCTTGCTACTTCCTTTCACCAGTGATCGTAAGATTGTCACAACATTGTCGACCGCCGACCTAAGTCATATATTAACGTCCCAAGCATATCTAACAACGTCAGCGGGATGGCCAAACATTTCAGAGAGGATGCGGGGCAGCATTCAGGCGGCCATCAATATGAGCTCGGAAAGGGGAAGGAACGGCGAGACGACTCATGAGCTGATTGATGGGGGTGGTTTCAGCGAGAGCGAGGTCCGCTTCCGCTCCTTCTTCGATAACTACGCCGATGCCATGTTCATCGGCAAACCGGATGGGACCATCCTCGCGGCGAACCCCGCTGCGCAGAAGATGTTCGGCATGACCGAGGCCGAGCTCAGAGCTGCTGGCAGGAGCGGGATAACGGTCAACGACGAGAGGATGGATAGAGCAATACGAGAGCGGTCGGAGAAGGGCACGACGACATCCGAGCTTATTTTCCGACGTAAGGACGGCAGTACCTTCCCCGGTGAGGCCACTTCTACCCTGTTCAAGGATGCCAAAGGTTCTACCGGTGCTACGATCGCCATACGGGATATAACTGAGCGGAAGCGGTGGGAGGAATCCGTTGCTAGAACGAAGGGGGAGATGTCCACGATCCTTGAGCATATCGATCAAGGCTTCTTCTCACTGAACAAGGACTGGCAGTTCAAATACGTCAACAGGGTGGCAGCAGAGAATGTCGGTCGGAAACCTGAAGATCTCGTGGGCAAGGACCTCAGGAGGGAGTTCCCACTGTACACAACAACGAAGGCAGCGGCGCTCTATCAAAAAGTAATGGAGGAACGGGTCGTGGCCACTATAGAAGAGCGGGGGATTATGACCGGCCGGGATTACGAGCAGATCATATATCCAATTCCAGAAGGCATCGCCGTCTTCTGGAATGATGTCACCGATCGCAAGAAAGTGGAGGAAGCTTTACTAAATGCTAAACTTGAGTGGGAGCAGACCTTCGATCACATTCCCGATCTGATCGCCATCCTGGACGCCGATCAGAACATTGTGCGCGCGAACAAAGCGATGCTCGAGCACATGGGCTCGCCAGACCCCGAGCAATATGTGGGGCAGAAGTGTTTTCATTGTGTGCACGGCACCAATTGCCCTCCAGAATTCTGCCCTCACGTTCTAACGCTAGCCGATGGCAAGGAGCATGTGGCGGAGGTTCACGAGGAGAGACTTGGTGGAGACTTCCTGGTGAGCACGACGCCCATAATCGATAAACTCGGCAGGATCAAGGGGACCGTGCATGTCGCCAGAAACATCACTGAATTGAAAAAGACCGAAGACGCGCTGAGAGAAAGCGAGACCAAGTACAAGGGACTGTTCGAGAATATCAAAGAGGGAGTTAGCTTACGCCGCCTGGTTTACAACAGTTGGGGTGAGGTCATAGATGCGGTACTCGTCGAAGCCAATCCCGCCGCCCTAGAGGTCTATGGAGCTAGCTCGATCGAGGAGCTGAGAGGTAAGTCATACTACGATACGGCCAGCCCTAACATGGCCGTTGCTGCGCTTGATATCGTACGAGAGATGAAAGCCTCGGGAGAGCCGGTCACCGCTGAGGAACACTCCGACATCAATAATCGCGACTATCAAATCACCACAACGCCGCTCGGAAAGGATCTGGTGATTACCACCAGCGTCGATATAACGGAACGCAAGCGAAGCGAGGAACTGATCAAGCGTTCGAACGAGGAGCTGCGACAGTTCGCTTACGTCGCCTCGCACGATCTCCAGGAACCATTGAGAATGGTCACCTCCTACCTTGGCCTTCTAGAAAAGAAGTTCGGCAATGAGCTCAGTCCTCAGGCCAAGGAGTTCATGGGGTTCGCTGTCGACGGATCGTTGAGAATGAAACTGCTGATCGATGACCTTTTGGAATATTCACGTATCGATTCGAGGCCGGTCAATCTGGAAGATGTTGACATGAACATCGAAGCAGAGACCGTTCTCCATGATCTTCGGTCTGCCATCGAAGAGAAAGAGGCCGAGGTGATCGTTAACCCCTTGCCAACCATCCGTGCCGACGATACGCAGATGAAGCAACTCCTAACAAACTTGATCTCCAACGCCATCAAGTTCCATGGCCACAAGCCGTCGAGGGTAGAGGTCTCGGCGATAACCTATGGCAATGAGTTCGTCTTCTGTGTGAAGGATAACGGGATAGGCATTGATCCCCGATACGCAGACAGGTTGTTCAAGATGTTCTCCCGCCTGCACACCAAGGAAGAGTATCCTGGGACGGGAATAGGTTTGGCGATCTGCAAGAAGATCGTGGAGCGTCACGGCGGCAGAATATGGTTCGAGAGCGAATCGGGCAAGGGGACGACGTTCTACTTCGCTATCCCGGCGTAAGGCGAACAATAAGGGAGCTTTCGATCCAGTTGTATATCGTTGCTCAGATGCTGAAATAAAAATTCGCGGAACGTATAGATCCGACCGCATGAGTGCAATCTGAACTGCCCGAAATGTTCCGATCGCCGATTTCCATCTAATATTTAATTATTAACACAATATAATAAGATGATATAAGTAGAGTCTGTTCAGATATAAGCTCATTCGGCGTGGCTGGTAGCACCATGCATCATTCTGCATGATGGCAGCTTGACTCCCCCGAAGGTGATATCACCATGGCTAGAAGATCGCAGTCATCGATGAGTAAGGATTTGCCGAAGGCACAAACGGGAATCGAAGGTTTCGATGAGATCACTCAGGGCGGCCTCCCCCGCGGACGACCGACATTGATAGTCGGTGGACCTGGCAGCGGCAAGACGCTGCTCTCCATGGAGTTCCTGGTCAACGGCGCCATGAAGTACGGCGAACCCGGGGTATTCTTTTCATTCGAGGAAACGGAAGATGAGCTAGCGCAGAACGTCGCCTCCCTCGGCTTCAATATCAAGGCGCTCAAGGAGGGTAACATGCTGGCGATCGATCACGTCAAGATCGAGGCGGCAGAGATCGTGGAGACCGGCGATTATGACTTGGAGGGGTTATTCGTCCGCCTTGGTTACGCGATCGATTCTGTGAAGGCCAAGCGTGTTGTCCTGGATACGATAGAGTCCATCTTCTCGACCTTCGGCAATACGGTCATCCTACGGTCCGAACTGCGCCGCCTGTTCCGTTTCCTGAAGGAGAAGGGCGTTACCGCCGTCATCACTGGCGAAAAGGGAGAGAACACGTTAACTAGGGACGGTCTGGAGGAATACGTCTCCGACGCCGTGATCGTTCTAGATAACCGCGTCATCGGCAATATTGCCACCAGGCGGATGCGCATCATCAAGTACCGTGGTTCTTCGCACGGCTCGAACGAATATCCGTTCTTGATAGATGAGAACGGCTTCTCCATGCTGCCGGTGACCTCCCTGGGCCTCGATGCAAAGGTCACCGATGAACGCATCTCCACTGGAATATTGGATTTGGATGCCATGCTTGGCGGGAAAGGGTACTTCAGGAGTAGCACCGTCCTCATCACCGGGCAGGCGGGAACAGGGAAGACCAGCTTCGGCATGGAGTTCGTTCGGGCGGCTTGCGAGAGTGGCAAGAGATCACTCTTTATCACCTTCGAGGAATCGCCAGATCAGGTGGTCCGCAACATGCGGGCTATCGGCATCGAGCTTCAGCCTTTCGTCAAGAGGGGACTATTGCGGATACGCGCCGACCGGCCGACCTCATACGGCCTGGAGATGCACCTGGCAACCATACATAAGTTGGTCCGGGACTTTAGGCCGGATGTGGTTGTCATCGACCCCATTAGCAGCCTAATGTCCATCGGCGAGGAGGCGGAGATCCGCTCGACCCTCGTCCGCTTGGCCGATTACCTGAAGATGAGCGGCATCACCTCACTCTTCACCGACCTCAAGCACGCCGAGCAGCCGAGAGAGAGTTCGATGATCTCCTCGCTGGTGGATACCTGGATTTTTCTGGAAAGCATCGAGTCCAATGGTGAAAGCGACCGCATCCTGCATCTGGTTAAGTCCAGAGGCATGGCGCACTCCAACCAGATTCGCGAGTTCCATATAACCAGCAAAGGCATCGAACTCATCCCACCCTACGTTGGCCCGGCCGGAGTGTTTACCGGGTCCGCTCGCTATGCCCAGGAGGCCAAGGAGAGGGCCGAAGAGGTCATCCGGGCCGAGGAGTTCGATAGACTCAAGGCCGCTCTTGAGCAGCAGCGCGAGGTGTTGGAAAGTCAAATCGAGGCACAGCGCGCCGAGTTCGCTAACAAAGAGGCGGACTTGCAGAGGCGCATCGAAGCAGAGAACAGGCGCAAGGAAGCGATCGAATCCAGCAGAAGACATATGAGGATAATGAGGACTAATAGCAGTAAAAGGGGCGATTGATCTGGTCGAACACGCAAAAAGTAAGCGGGAGGCATTCGACCTTGTTCTCTACGTGGCTGGTCAGACCCCAAAGTCCTTAGCAGCCATTGCCAACTTGAAGAGGATGAGCGAGGACCTTACAGATTATGAAGTTCATATCGAAATCATAGATCTGCAGAAAGATCCTCAACTTGCCAAAGTTGACCAGATCGTTGCTGTCCCGACGCTGGTAAGAAGGCTTCCTCCCCCGATGAGAAAGATCATTGGCGACCTATCCAACGAGGAAAAGGTGCTCATCGGCTTGAACATACGAGATCGTGGTACGAGGTAAGTGGATGCGCCATGTCTGAAGCAAGTAAAACGGATCCCAGTGCCGACGTGAGGTACATACTGCGGCTCTATGTCACAGGAATGACTCCCAGGGCCCAGGATGCAATAAGGAACATTCGAAAGATATGCGAGGAAGAGCTCAAAGGTCGATACGAATTGCAGATCATTGATATCTATCAGCAGCCGGAGCTCGCAAAGAAGGAACAGATATTGGCTGCCCCTACTCTCATCAGGGAGCTCCCCCTTCCGCTAAGGAAGTTGGTGGGGGACATGTCGAACAAGGAAAAGGTCGTTCTTGGCTTAGAGATATTACCAGGAAAAACCGATAAGGTGGAAGGAATGAAGTGAAAGCAGAAGACGCAGATGTTCCCGACCAAGACCGTTTATCATCCGAGAATAGAAGCTTGAGGGCCAAAGTTGGGAAGCTCGAAGAGCGGTTATCAGAGAGCGAGGGGACGCTGAAGGCCATATTGAGCGGGGAGGTTGATGCCATCCTGGTATCGACCCCGGAGGGAGAGCGCATCTTCACTCTCAAAGGGGCGGAGGAGCCGTATCGCGTCCTATTCGAGCAGATGAGCGAGGGCGCGGTCACCGTCTCACATGATGGCATCATATTATTTTGCAACCAGAGCTTCGCCGATATGATGAAGGCCCCCCTCGAGAACATCATTGGAATAAATCTGGAGACCTTCCTATGCCCCTCAGAAGTTTACTCTTATCGAGAACTCATCGAGCAAAGCATCGATCGGCCAGCACGGGGGGACCTGAGTTTCAAGGCTGCCGATGGGACGATGGTCCCGGAGCACTTGTCGGTAAGCTACCTGCCGACTGCGGGCGAGCCCATGCATTGCATCGTACTAGCAGACCTGTCCGAGCATATCCGGGCGGAGGAAGCCCTCAGAAAGGCATATGGCGAACTTGACGAGAAAGTCCAGGAACGCACCAGGGAGCTGAGCGAGAGCGAGCAGCGATTTAGAGTGCTCATCCAGTCTTCTTCACAGGCCGTATGGGAGACGGACGCCTCGGGCAAGGTAATCGCCGACTCGCCCTCGTGGAGAACTTACACTGGCCAAACGCTCGAGGAGTGGATGGGTTATGGGTGGGTGGACGCAGCCCACCCCGACGACCGTGGATACGCCGAGAGGCACTGGAGAGAAGCTTTGTCTGCGGGAAGCGATATGAATGCGGAATTCCGCCTCCGGGGTCCCGATGGCGGATGGAGATGGACGAACGTGCGGGCTGCGCCGATCCGTGACGAGGAGGGGCGAATCGTCAAGTGGGTTGGGATGAACCTCGACATCACGGCACGAAAGCGAGGGGAAGAAGAGCTTCGACGCTCCAATGAAGAGCTGCAGCAATTCGCTTACGTCGCCTCGCACGATCTACAAGAACCATTGCGAATGGTCACCATGTACTTGGCACTGCTTAGTAAAAGATACAGCCGTGAGTTGAGTCCTCAAGCCCAAGAGTACATGGGGTCGGCCGTTGAAGGGTCGCTGCGGATGAAGGAACTCATCGGCGATCTGTTGCAGTACTCCCGTCTCGATGCGCAGCCGATGGAATTGAAAGAGGTCGACATGAACGATCTGACGGCTCAGGTCTTGGAAACTCTAAGGGCCACTATCGAAGAGGCTGGTGCCGAGGTGATGGTCGGCCCCTTGCCGGTCGTCAGGGCCGATGAGCAGCAGATCGCCCAGATCCTCCAAAACCTCGTTTCCAACGCCATAAAGTTCCTCTCCGATAGGGAACCGAGGGTTGAGGTATCCTCAATCACCTTCGACAACGAGTACGTCTTCTCTGTGAAGGACAACGGCATCGGCATCGATCCCAAGTACCAGGACAAGCTGTTCAAGATGTTCTCCCGGCTGCACACCAGAGAGGAGTATCCTGGGACGGGCATCGGCCTGGCGATCAGCAAGAAGATCGTCGAACGACACGGCGGCAGAATATGGTTCGAGAGCGAACCAGGCAAGGGGACGACGTTCTTCTTCACAATACCGACATGAGTGCGAATGATAATGGGGCTTGAGACCCGTACATAATATTGATGAGCATCAACTATCTAAGGTGGCCTGGAGATGCTGGTTCATACTCATAGCAATGTAGGCCGCCTCTTGGCCAGACAAACCGGCTTATAGTCGCGACTCAGAACCAGATATGCCGACCAGGTGCCTCTAGTCCTTTGCATCAACGCTTCGCCTTAACGGCAACTACCTCCTGCTCCTGGCCGGCAACAAGGCTAGGGGCAACTGACGAAATGAATAACACGCATCGGACCTGTTACCGATTGTCTATTACCATAATGGATATCTACGGCAAATATCTAAAAACACAATTAATCTGCTCGAGATGCAATGATTCACATTCTCTATATTGATGATGAACCTGCATTATTGGAGATAGGGAAGGTTTTTTTAGAATCATGTGGTAAAATATCGGTCGATACGGCCCTAAGCGTAAAAGATGCGGAAAGTTTGGTACAGCACAACAGATATGATTGCATCATATCTGACTACCAAATGCCAGTCATCAACGGCATAGAGTATTTAAAAATCCTACGTTCTCGAGGTAACTCCATACCATTCATACTATTTACCGGCAAAGGACGAGAGGAAGTGGTCATCGAAGCGTTGAATGCCGGTGCAGATTTCTATATTCAAAAGGGAGGACAACCCGAAGTTCGTTTCAGAGAACTGCAACACCAGATCGATGTAACTGTACAAAAAAGAAAAGCAGAGGAAAACGTGATCGCATCTAACGCCAAGCTTAGGGCGGCCATCGATCTTGCCAATATCGGTTATTGGTCATTCGATGTTCATGCGATGACCTTTTCCGCAGATAGTAGTCATTTGCGGCACATCTATGGTTCCGATGTCAACCGAGGTAATGGTCTCGAGATCACATTTGACCGCTACATCAGGGAGATAGTTCATCCTGAAGATGTAGATATGATGGTCAAGATTCGGGACAGTATCCTATCCTTAGAAAGCAACAACGGGCAGGGCACCTATCGCATAATTCGACCAGATGGGACTATTCGCTTGATCCTTTTTACTTACACAGTCGTCCGTGATGTCAATGGTAAACCATTAACGGTATTCGGAGCAGCCCAGGACATTACTGAGTACAAAGAAAAAGAGGCAATACTGAAAGAAAATGAGCAAGACTTCAAGGCATTCGTGGATCAATGTACCGACGGCATCTTACTGCTAGATGATGCTGGGACCATCATTCAGTGGAATCGATCATTGGAAAAAATTACTGGGTTAGATGCCGATGAAGTGATGGGGCAATCATTTTGGGATGTGGCCCAGAGGATTCTGCCGGATGAAGAAAGGAATTCGAGTATTTTTGAATCGAGGAAAGCTGCATTTATTGACTTAATGAAAAAAGGCCAAGCAGATACGGTAGATAATAGAGTCATTCGATACATAAAGAGGCCGGATGACCAAATTAAAAGATTGGAGAGAACCTTTTTTAAGATCACTGTCGGCTCTCATCACAGATATGGTTCAATCGTTAGAGATGTGACTGAGGCGTGATGGTACAAATGAGCTTGGGGCCCGATTGGTCGTCGATTGCCCAGATACGAAGAAATGTGACCATACCTTTAAACGTAAAATTTGCCATCTGGATGTCTGGTCGGGGAAGTTGCCAGTCCATACTATGTAGGCAGCAAAGCGTTTCCTCCCATTTCTCCCCGACCACCTCTCACTTCCCCGATTGTGATTGACCGCTGACCTGGCTGGCCTATTGTCCGGAATAGCATTGATAAGCTCATAGACTGCCCTCGAACCAGTATTCTCTTCACCAAATTTATATGTGATAATTTTCTCGGGCAGGCTGGAAGCGTTTGTAAGTTGACTTTGCTCAAGATCGATGACCGATGTCTCTTCTCGACATATGTCACATCCGTCTCTTCACAGGTCAACTCTCTTTGTCATATGCTGTCACCCTGACGCCTGAAGACAATCTCACCTCAACTGTATGATGCCATCCATGAGCACGTCGGGAAGGGTCAGATCGATGACGTTCGAGTATCCCACAGAGGGAATTATCATGATCGAAATCTGGCTATCTGGGCCGGCAGAGAGATCACTGAAAGTCATTTTTATCCTATCATCATAGACTACGGTGTTAGTGGAGTCACTGGGCACATCCATGCTCGTCGAAAAGGCCCCGTCGGATATTGTCACGGAGGCTACAACATGATCGAGATTGACAGCAGAGCTGCCAGGCCCAAGCTTTAGAAAGACCTGAAGCTCGGTCAACTTGCCATGGGAGACGACACCATAGACCGAATCAGTCACAAAACCTATAGACACCGAAGAAGTGGCATCGTTTCCTGTCTGAGTTGCTTGCTCCCGAACAACATTGGCAGTGGAGATGAGCACAGATGCAGCGACCGCCGCCACAAGAACTGCAGCGATGAATATGATCATAGTGCCTACGCCCATTTCTCCACGAGTATCATGTTTCATCTTACTCAGGGTTGCATAATATTGCACTAATATTATTCTTACTATAAGATATATTGATATCTAGAATGATTGCCTTCCCTGTCAACCTTGCCCGAGCATTTTTCTTGTCCATATTTTCTGATCTCGGCTTCATGTGACTGTGCTTCTTTTTCCACTAAAATACTGCACCCATATATGATGTGGAGTAGATGAGAAACGCCTCTGCCTCATTTTATCGACCATGAATACGCAGGGACTTGTTTTTTTATCCAATGGCTTTGATGACACCAAGTCAAGAGAGTTTAGATCAAATGAACGCTGGAACGCTGATGCATCCGAGGAGACTGCTAAGGATGATGACATCAATTGCCGGCATCGTTGTCCTCATCGAATCTCTAAATTTTTTGGGCCAGGTCACGACAGCGAGCTTTGCAGGTCTCGGCGTTCTATCAACTGACATGGTATCGATGATCTTGCTCCAGGTTGCTATCCTTTCTCTGATGATCTCGATCCCTTCCTTGTTGGGCCTTATGAACGGACACGAGGCCATAAGAAAAACCCAGAAATGGACATCATGGATGTCGTTGGCTGCGGGAATGGTGCTGAGTGTCGAGGGGATTGCGACCGTAGGCCTTAGGAACTCGAGCTTATTCGGAGCGACCGCCGCGACGATGACGGTGATCGGTTTGCAGATGTACGCTCTAGGGGTCATGTCAGTGACCACTCATACTTGGGACAGGTGGAACCTATCTCTAGCCAGAGCGATCCCCAGCATTGGCGTGCTCTTGCTTTTCATATTGCTACTCCCTCCAGCCTTACTCGTTAGGTTATAAGTTAGGCTACTCAGAATCAAGCTCTGTAAGTCGAATAGACACATCGATTTGACATCATTATGATTAATAATTATCTGGCCATTCTTATTATCGCGATTAATATTAATAAACATGTCTTTTTATTATGAATATGAAGATTTTATGATGGGTCTAGAGGGGCGCTGCCCCAGATGACATGAGATGGGTAACATGAATTTCAAGAGAAGCAAGCTAACCGGATCAAGCCTTCTGATGTTGATCGGATGTATCTGCATGGCCACCATATTCGTCAGCGCGGCCGTGCTCATACTGTCGAT
>JAWQJJ010000010.1 GCA_033485155.1 Methanomassiliicoccus sp. | reverse complement strand
GTTTGACATAGACGTGCATGAAAATTATTCAAATTTGATTTTCTACGGTTAGCGAGAACAGAAACAGAGAAAACATCTGGATAAGTTTTCTACAAACAGAGATGAATACCATTTGAATACATTATTCACGACCTAACATTCTTATCATGAGACTATAATCAATGCGCATGGTCTGGGGAAGCAAGCAACAAGTTTCCAGTAGTGGTATCTTGTGTCTATGTGCAGGATTCTTGATACAGTTTTTCGGAAATACCTTTTTAGCAGTGGCATTCAATAGCTCGTTCATCGGCCCATACTCTCTTTATCTAGGCTTCATCTTCATAGGCTTGGGGATCGGCATCCTAGTCATCAACAGCCTAAGAGTCGAAGTAGGCGGCTGATGGCCGAGAATTGTTCTCCTCGCGCTCTGTTCCCTCCGTTGCATAAAACGTTGCATAATACAAGCCTATAGTACCATAGTATGCACCGAATTATGTAAAGTTCGACAGTCTGGCTATTTTCAAAAATTATGATAACTTGTCGTAGTGATGGCCGTGAAAAAGTATGCAAATCAGAAATTCGAGGAAATAAGAAACCTAAGGTGGAGAAAACTACTGGCTACCTCTTGTTTGCATGTAGCGTTGCATACTCGTTGCATAATTCTCTACATAATTTATCTGGCTAACTATTTTTTGATTACAGGAGCGATCTTTTCGAATCTATTTTTATTGTTGTTAATAATAAACCTTATATTATCCAGACTCTCGCGACACTCATTAATTAATAGAGTCAACATGGCTACCAACGTTGTAATTTAATGCACCATACTCTTGAGCTAAGCCAGGATACTCTGAACCAGACTATCCCGATTTCTTTGATTCTTTTGTGTTTTCTTGACAACTCACCCAATTTGCATTCTCGACCGATATGTTAGATTCAACACGCTCTGCGAGAAGTATGTCTGGATTAGGCGATGATGAATAGGGGCCTGCCCTTGCAAGGAATAGAAATTTTTCGTGACGGAGCGCTTCACATGTTGATCTGTAAGAGATCCAGTTAGCATGAAATTGATAAACTTGCTGGATTCCTTCAGTAAAAACGACAATAACACCCAGTAGGCTAGTTGAAAATTGGCTATAAGGCATAAAAGCCGCGAAAGGTATCAGCGCCGCCGCCCCAATTTCAACTATTTTTAAAGTTTTATATCTCCGCTGATTCTTGATGCTGCTTGTATCGTAATACTCGATTTGGTTATCCAGACGTTTTAGAGTAATTTGTACCCCCACGTCTTGTTCTGTCTCCATATCTAGCTCCACTTATTGCCATAATGATTGTTCCTAAACGAATCTCGAGAATTGTTCGGTTTGATCTTATCCTTTCTCAAATAGGCTTCATGCACCCAGGTCTGTATCTCATATGGATTATTGGACCAGCTGTGCACCGTAGCAAAACCACAACAGACGTTATCGTAGAGTCTAGGTGGGATAGTGTGCGGATCATACCCCGCATATCCAGCCCCTGGATAAGTAGGCAATAGTATTCCAATAAGGCCCGATCTTGGATTTAGATCCGTGTCTCTTAAGCTAGATCCAATTTCCCAATCCACATGCTTTCTTTGCCATGTTTCGCGTCCAATCAGAACAACAGTTACAGTAGAATCACGAAGATACTCGTCCCGTATTTTCTGCCTGACCGTTTCCGTTGGTAGGTAATCCGGTATATCTCCGGTATCTACACTCCAGGGCACGATAACATCGCGACAGATCGAATTAAAAAGGTCCTTGTACCAAATGTCCTGGCTATGGAAGCTAATAAATGTCTTGTGTCTGGAAGGCAATCAACTCCCCCATTGGAGATGTTCTCTCAGTGATTTAATGCCTCTGTGGATGATTTAATTTAAAAATACATGTAAAAAAATTCCTGCACTTTCGGACCCGCCTCTCTAGTATTATCGAAAAAGAGACATCGGAAAAACAAGGAAGCCATTAAGTTTTCTATCGGCATATTATTATTCAATTCTGTCTAAGCGATTTTCGCTGTCCCCCTCCCGCAACAGATGTCAACGACTTCCGCATCCTTAGTTCGTCCACATGGGGAATGAACTATGGACCATAATACAAGAGTATCGAATGGGGAAGTAAGCATGTCTTTTGACCGCACCGCCGTACTGGCTAAGATGTATCACTGGGGTCTGATCTAGATGGTAGACATCCAATCAGAACGCTTGCTGACAGCAGTCATCGACGTGTTATTCGATGACGAGGACGATGATGATTGTCCGAAGAAAGCAAAGGCGTATTGGCTTCTTGAAAACATTAGGCAGGCCAATAATCAGGAGATCATCGAACAGTTAGGCGGAATGGTCAAGACACCATGCAATCCTAACTGTCGTCACCGTCGGAAATCTCATTGAATGAATCGATGGCCTTGCGTAAATGCATGGCAACCTTCTTTCCTTTTTTTGTAAGCGAGATGTTGACTGTTCTCCTTGGTTTGGAGATGACGTCGATTGAAAAAATACCAAACTTTTCGAGAGCGGAGACAACATCATTAATCGTTCTGGTGCTCTTTGTTATCGTAGTGAAGTCCCCAAGTCTAGCGCTTCCCTTGTCAGCCACCAATAGGATTACTCGGTTAACGTATGGGGCGTCGATTGTGTCTTCAATCGTTTTATACTCGCTCATTAGCAACTAGCAATTGGTTTTTACAATCATAAAATACAATGACGCTACTTGCCACCTAGCAAGTAGAAATTATTATTACCCTCATCTCGCATTTACGAACGCTACTTGCAAGGAAGCAACTAGCAATTAATCAGCATCTCTGACAAGCCGGGGCAGACTACCCCGCCAGGGACCGAGAAAAGGAAAACCTCACTCACGCTGACTCGCGGCCGGGCCTAGCTCTCTGTTTTCCTTTAGTCTCCTCCTTATGGACCTTGTCAGTCCACCACGCCCGGCCGCCAAACTCCTATCCAGAGGTTAGGAACATGCGCGACACGAACCACATCATTGGCATGGAGCTAGGGCTTAGAACTGCCATCAGGGACCGTCGATTCAAGCGGGACGCCGGAGACGTGAATACCTGGCTTGACTCGATTACCAGGCTCAACCGCTCAGAGGTGAACGAATCAAAGCAAGTGGAGGACGGCGTAATCCTCGGCTATCTTATCGGCTACCGTCTCGGCTTATCAGCCTGGGATGGCGATGAGGCACCGCTAGATCGCCTCAAGGAGTACCTTACCGCTCAGGGCATCAAGATCATGCCTAGACACCTGGGGGCGGCTTAGATGGCCGTCCGGACATTCATCTTCAACGACTTCTCCAAGGCTTTCGAAGAGGCTTGCCATCAGAAGGAACAGGGATGCAAGGTAAGCCTCGGAAGGGAAGTGGGAACCGCTAACAAGTGGCATGTCAAGGCCGAGGACAAGTCGTTGAAGACTAGCCAGGGGGCGTAAGCATGCCTCTAACTGATTTTAGAAGAGCGTTTCAAAAAGAGGCCAGGAGCGTCACCGGAAACCCCAAGCTCCGTTATGCTGACATAATTGAATGGTCGTCCGGAGAGGTCAAGGTTGGAGAGGGCGAGGTGAAGTATCACCTTCCTGGGCTGGACATCAACATCGTTGTCAAGGGGGCCTGACCGTGAATGCCCGAGCAATTACGTTATGTGGAGAGGTTAGCCAGGGCCTACCTCTCCAAGAAAACCAAGCATCGTCGGCTTTCGGTGGACAACGCAGAGCGCTACCTTCCGATCATAATGAGGATGGCCACAACGCTATCAAATGCCGGTCTGCACACGACACCAACGAAGATGGGGGAGCCGGAGATAGAGTGCCTTCTAGCCTACTATGGGGAACTGGATACGGACACCCAGCGATGGATGTTCTCAATCCTGAGCGGCTTTCTGGACTTCTACGGGAACACTGTATACAAGGACATGATGATAACCTGGCCAGCAGAAACACGGACGAACGTGGACTGGCTGACGCCGGAGGAAGCTATCAGGATGCTGGACGCCGCCCAGGGCATAGAACGCATTGTCATTCACATGGAGCTTCGTCTGTGGCTTCGGCGATGCGAAGTGAGGCGGCTCAAGCTGGATTCCATCCGGGAGCTGATGGACAGCATGGAGCCGGACCTGGAGGGAATCGTTCAGGTGCATGGGAAGGGGAGAGGCGGAGGCAAGTGGAGAACCTTAGCCTGGGCTCCGGAGACCGGGCAGGAAGTGGGTTACTACCTCTCGTTAAGGGAGGAGATGGCGGCCAGCGCGAAGCACTACTACGAGACGAGCTGGCGAACCGGGAAGAGGAAGAGACCCCAGGAGCCGTTCAAGGAGCCGGAGGACTTCCTGATCTATCAGAAGGGGAAGCGTGTGAAGGGCTACTCAGACTCAGGGCTGGACAGCATTGTGGAGAGAGTAGCGAGGAGGGCGGGGATTGCCAGAAAGATAGGGAATCATACGCTACGCCGGACGGGGGCGAGGCTAGCCTACTTCGCGGACGTGAAACTTGTGGAGATCATGGAGGCGCTAGGCCATACCTCGGAAAAGCAAACCATTCGATACCTGGGAATCACCGTGGCCGAACAGGGAAAGGCACAGAGGAAGGTGTACGACTACCTGGAAATGATAAGGGCAAGGATGGAACTAGGTCAGGGAGAGGTGGTGGTTTCAAATGCGGAGCTTATGCAAAAATCGCCGCCAAAGAAAATGAGGGTAGCCAGATAGGAGAAAATGTACAAATCTGTTCAGGCCAAAAAAGGCCTGAGCCAGACGAAGGAGTGGGGGCACTGGGATTTGAACCCAGATCAGCGGGTTTCCACCAGACAGGGAGCGACCCTGTCGGAATCGTACGGGTCAACGCTCCAGTCAGTCGTCACTGGTCGGCAAACCCGTTTACTTTCATTCCCGTATAACTGGAGCCCGCGAGTATACCGTGTTAGCCCATACCCCCACTGGTCAGTGTTATACCTTGCGCATCTTCTGCGCGCGCTTGCGGCGCCTCATCTTCTTCTTGCGCCACTTCCATCTCTGCTTGCCTCGCTTTTTCCAAGCGCGTGAGCTTCTCTTCATCAGTATTCCTCAGCTGCTATTCTTGCCCTGAATCATCGGGCCCATATGAAGGTTTGGATTGGGAAATGGCGGGCTCGTCGGGAATTTCGCCTTCGCGAGAAGGTTTCGAACCCGAGACCACTGACTTGCTTCCACGGTTGACCATGGTAGAAGGCCAGTGCTATATCCAGGCTAAGCCACGAGCCCGCACCCCCTCGATAGGGCTTTTCCAATATAAAGACATTGGATTTCCTGGATGAGGCCGAAAGGTACACTTCTCACCTGACCAATCTGATCTCGGTCCTTGGCTCAGAATGTCACCTCTGCGGGATTCCGCACAGCGGACCCTGCCGAAATCCGCTATTTCCCCTGCCCCGGGGGGTGAGATTCTGAGCGGAGAGAAGGTATTCTCCGACTGTTGCGACTTCTGCGGGCGGGTGGACGACCTCGGCCGAGAGATCGAGGTCTGCGACACAATGACGCAGAGGTGCAAGGGCGACACTTGCGCAACCTGTCCTCCCTGTAGTCGATTCGTTGCGGGTCTAGGCTTCACGGGAGCTAGTAAACTAGTGAATGTACGCCAAAGGCCTAGGAGCGCAAGGAAGGCCGGAAAGAAACAGCCGGAGGCGGTATAGATGGCGTACACCGATGCCGAGCTGCGCCGACCCTCCGGGTTCGCCCTTACCGTCCTGCTCTTTTTGATTGTGTGGTTGGTCTCCGCTCTGATCTTCGTCTATGTCGTAGTATCTGCGGGGGTCCATCCTTGACCGTCGAGGAAGGAACCTGGGACGAATCTCGACAGATAAGGGATCTCTGGAACTCTGGCATGGAGCCGGAAGAGATCGGTGAGAAGATCGGACGCGACAGACGCTACGTCTGTGTTCGCCTCGTGTCCCTCGAGGCTTGGGGTGAGGTCAAGCGGGGCCCCCGACAGCGGTGGACTCACTCGGAAAAGAGAGCGAGGGGGGGGGGGCGTGAATTGAGGTTAGTCAACTTACAATTTAAGTTGACAGTCAACAAAGATTTGCTGGCAATCTCAAATGTTGACTATATTTTTGAAAATCAGTCAACATTACAATCAACTAAGCTAGGGAGGCTCCTCGCTTGACCGACAACATCCGGAACGAGGAGAACCGCCTGCGCATCTACGGCCTTCTCGCCGACGGCATAGCCGCCTCAAAGGTAGCCAGCGTAACAAAGCTAGACAAGGGCTACATTAGCAGGATCGCTAAGGAACTGATCGAGAAGGGTTACTTAGAGATCGTAAAAGGGACCAAGCGCCCCAATTTCTACACCAAGGGGCCGAACGGTCCGGAACTGGATAAGGTCATAGTTGACTCTAAGTTGACACTTTACGCCAGGGGCGTAACGAATGTTGCGAAAAAATATGCCCGGGTCGACACCGGCCGGGTTCATCACCTGAAGTACAAATGCAGGGTTGATGCGGAGGGTTCGCTCCAATTCTACAAGGTAGGCCGGCGATACCGCAATACTCAACGATGCCTCGCCGAGGTTCCTTACAAGGATCAGTTCGTCAAGCTCGAGCTGGAACGGTCTTTCAAGGTCGGTGGCAATGGAACTTATCTCTACATCTACCCGCCACAGATGGACCTCACTAAAGAGGATCTGCCTAAGTACGAGGCAATAGCCAAGAGGGTTGCCCAGGAGATCGCCAACTATCTCACGAGGAACCTTGGTTGGAAGCTCGGTGAGATTGAAGAGACCGCCTGGCAGCTCCACATCGGCATCGATGACCCGGCCATGATGAAGGGGCTGGCTGAGAAGTTCTACATGAGATCGAGCGACGGCAAGGCCATCACTTCGAACAGCGAGGGCCGTTCCGAATGGGAAGCTATCGGCAGCAAGATGGATACTGTTGAGCTAGCCCAGATCAAGCTCGATCTGCCCGGCGAGGTCCTGACCCTCAAGACCACGACGGCAACACTGGTCGAGGACCTGAAGCAGATCGTTGAGGCTCTGACCCTTGCCAAAGAAGGGATGGTTCAGGTTGCAGCCATCAATGGCATACAGCTGAAGACTGAGACCAAGAGGATTCAGGAATCGATGAGGGACCAAGCTGGTGGGGACCCCGCTTTTGCAGATGGCCAGCGTCGCAAGGAAGACACCGGAGGCATGTATCGATGAGCGTAGCTGATCAACAATTCAAGAAACTTTTAAGCATCGTTGAGGAAGGAAAGAAAGCACAGGAACCGAGAGAGCGCACCGAGGCCGAGGAGGACCAGATAGCGCTCGAACTGTTCATCCTCGAGCATGAGGGGCCGGCAGGATTGGAAAATTACCAGCGCCTTAAGGCCAACAAATCGCTGAAGTTGAACGAGCTACCGCCAGCGGAAAGGGCCATCATAGAAAGGGAACGAGTCAATCAGCGAGACTTTACTAAGCCGGCGCTGGGGCGCGTATATGCGCCGCGCCCTACCGAGGACCAGGAGCCGAATGTTGATTGTATTGGCAGGAATCGAGAGCCATACCGGGATTGCCCTAGCGAGAGGTGCAAGAAATGAGCCAGCTATCAATAGAGCGAATCCAATCGGATTTGAACCCTTCTTTTGCCAGCAGAACGGGATTGGGTTTCAATTATCACGATTTTGGGAAGAAAGCGACAAACAACATCACTTACACCAAATCGAGAGCAGAGCTCGTGCGCCTTCAATCACTACCGTTCGAGGCGAAGGTAACGCTTACCAACGCCAGGATACGCCAGTTCTATTCGTTGATGAACGGGAAAGTTTACGTTTCCTTCAGCGGGGGGAAGGATTCAACCGTTCTGCTGGACATGGTTAGGGCGGTCTTTCCCGAAACGCCAGCGGTGTTCGATGATACCGGCTTGGAGTTCCCCGAGATCAAGGAGTTCGTCAGAAGTAAGGAGAACGTCGAGGTCATCAGACCGGAGGTCAATTTTAAGACGGTCATCGAGACCTATGGCTATCCCGTCATCTCTAAGGAGGTGGCAAAAGCGCTGGATCAGGTGCGCCGGGGGTGCAAGGGAAAAGTAAAGCATTTCGACGGGACGGAAACCGGACGGTATGACTATCGCCGGTACTCTTACCTTCTGGACGCCCCGTTCAAAATCTCCCCAACATGCTGTGACATAATGAAAAAGCGGCCATTCAAGAAGTACGGCAAGAAGACCGGACGAAGGCCATTCATTGGGATGCTGGCCGAGGAATCGACCTTGCGGACTACGCAATGGCAGCTCCACGGCTGCATAAACTCGACTCCGGGGATTGAATCGGCCAATCCCCTATCGTTCTGGCATGAATCGGACATATGGGCCTACATCAAGCGGCACAATCTGGAACTAGCGAAGCCTTACGCGATGGGCTATGAAAGAACGGGCTGCGTGTTCTGTATGTTCGGCGCTCAATGTGAAGGCTACCCCAACCGATTCCAGCGCCTACAACGCACCCACCCCAAGCTATACGATTATTGTATGAGCGAACGCGGCCTGAACATGAGACCGGTCTGCGAGTTCATCCACATAGAATCGGCGGACATGAACGCGAGACTGGAAGATTTCGCGGAGGTGGGGGCTTGAATCTTCACAGTCTAGGGGATTCTGAGCCAATTCATAAGATGACCCGGACCATAGAGTTCACCCGGCAGCTGTGGCCCCAGCCGCCCAAGGACGGCCAACCATACTTCTGTCTGATGAATACCCTCTGTTTCATCGATGAGGATTGCCACGAGCTTTGGAGACAGCGCATCCCGGAAGGGCTCATCAAGTGGGATTTCGATAAGAAGGGAGTCAGGGTAGATTCTCGTGGAAACCTCCGGCACATGAATGGTCCCCTGAACATGAGGGTCGAATGGGATGATACCTGGGGATGGCTCCTGAAGTTCTACCTAACGCATGGTGAAGCCAAGCATGTCTGGGGCCAATATCTCAGATTCCGAACCAGGGACCAATTCGCGATTGAGCTAGCCTACTGTGATTGGATCGGGAAGGCGTTTGACTCTTGGGAGGCCCTAGCTTGAGTCATCTCGGAATTTCAAACAAGGCGTTTGAGAGGGGTCGGAGACTATGGCCTATTGTACTCACCCTCCCTCCTGGAGGATACAAGTACCGCGATTATGTAAGCGGAACCGGCAAAGGTGGTAAATGCGTATCCGGCCTCGAACGGGGCGAAAATCTCCGCATATACCACCGGTATGACGACGAAAGAAACGAGACAGATAGCCTCTGGAAGCGTGATGTTCTCGAGCCCGAGGAGTTCCCAAAGCGATACTTTGGACACAGGGGTGAATTATCCTTCGAGAAGAAGAAAGCGTCGGCTTCTATCCAATGTCAAATATACAACATAGGTGAAAAATTCCAGCGAAAGGTGACAAATCGCGGAGGCGGCCATATTTGAAGGTTGCCCTCTATGCTCGAGTATCAACCTCCGAGGAAGCGGAGATGCAGAACCCTAAAACTCAGTTCCTTATCCTCCGCAACTATGCGAAGGCCACCGGTCATGAGATCGTGCGTGCGTTCGTGGATCGCAAGAGCGGGAAGGATTCGAATCGTCCTGGCTTCCAGGCCATGATACGGATGGCCACAAGCAATAGTCATCCCATTGACGCGGTTGTTATCCTTCGCCTGGATCGTTTCATCAGGAACGCCGAGGAAGGCATGGTTCTTATCAAGAAGCTGGAAAAAGCCAACGTTGCTCTTATTCTGGTCAAGGATACCGTTTGCGGCAATGTGGACACCTCGACGCCGATCGGGGAGCTCGCGCCGGAACTGCACGAGGCGGCGCGGTTGTCCGTTGGTGTTGGCGGTGCATAACCTTCGAGATCATACCGATCAGGAGATAACGGTCGATCGGGAACGGCCGCCGAAGTGCATCGAACTGCTGCCGATTGGCGCGGCGTAAAGCGCCGAATTACTTGCACATCAATAATTCGGCTTTAATCCCCCTGGCTGCAAGATTTGACGCAAGATGTAAGAGTCTTCCATATTGGGGAAGAAAAACTTGCGCTCGAGATCTCGATTTCCCGCTTGAAATGACCTTTTCGATGAGATCTCAGGTTTCCTCATTCCTTCCCGTCGGGTGTAGAAGGTGTTGTACAACACCACCCTCTGCTTTCGGGAACGAGGTCTTGATCCGATAACTCTGCGGTAAACCTCTAGAACAATGTTAAAAACCACAATAAGGTTTTAGAGTGTAGAGCACAACTGTATCAGAACCTGGCCGGATCCAACAGGATAACTAATCTGGAGGGTTTGAATGCCAGGTCAAAGTATTGAAATAAATAGGCGAAAATATGCGAAGAGCCGGGGTGAGAGCGAAGTAAGTAATACCGATAACCCCGAAAAGCCGGGGAATCAATGGTACAAAGGGCTTTTTATTCATTTTAATAGAGTCAGGCGAGCAGGCTTCATAGAGATCCTTCAAACGAGGATAACTCCGTTTAAAAGCTATCTTGTTGCAGAACTAAATATGCTGAAGAAAGAAGAAACTCGAAATGTTAAGCTTGAAGAAGCATACGATATGCTTATCGGATTGCTGAGCCAAGGCGAATCGTGCCTGAATGATGCAGAGATCCACAAGGCTGGAGCATACTTCCATTATGCCAAGGTTCAGTACCAATGTATGAGTATGACTGCATGTTTCAGGATCAACCGGGAAAAAGAGACTCAAGAGTCAAAAAAAACAGAAAATCAAACTAAACAGAATCCATTGGCAAGGAGAAAGTACAGGAATCAAAAACCTATAGCGGATGTATCTACAGATCATCCAGATTCTTCTGATTACTCAGATGTGATGGATAACATGTATTCTTGGGCTGATGGAATTTTGATAGACGCTGATGCCTCTCTTTGCCGGTCCGAGATCGACAAAGTTAAAAAATGGTTGTTAAAAAACGGCAATATTAGGCCAGATCTCAAACCAGAGTATTTGGCAAGGGCGCAAAAGTTAATTGACTACAAGATCGAGGACGATAGGTCTACGGCTGATTATGTACAGATGCAAATCATCATTTTGGCATTTGTTGCCTTTCTATTAACCGCTTTGATTGTTATCTCTCTAGGAGTCTCCACCATATCCACAGCCCTGTTCAATTTGCCCACAATATTCACGGTTGCCCTGTTTGGGGCCTTGGGCGGGACGTTGAGCGGGCTGTATTCATTTAAGGAGATCAGCTTCAAAGAGAAATACTCTGAATCGACTCAAAGGATGAATGGATGGTTGACTCTTATGAAACCAGTCGTGGGTGCTGGTGCTGCCATAGCTATAGTAGTGTTTGTTATGGCTGGATTTTTTAACTCCAATAACATCACTATCTTTGAATTATTAACCATTGCTTTTGCCTCGGGATTCACAGAACGATTCATAAACGGGGCAATTGACAAGGTTGGGAATTGATAGCATTCTTACTGCATTATGAGTTGCACTTTCGCTCCCCTCCCCCCGCAACGCACGTCAGGAGGAGAGCTCGTCCGGATGATTATGATAAATGATTACGTCAACGTAACCAAGGCGAAGATCTGTCCAGCCTGCGGAGCCACCAACCGCATTCGATATGACTGGAGAACGATGATGGTCGAAGCCCCGTGCTCGTCGTGTAGCGCTCTGGTCAAGTGGAAGCGAAAGATGCCTGGTTCGGGGGGGCTCCATCCGGACCGCATTCGAGGACGACACACCGGAGCTCGTGACGCTTGATCAGTACGACCAGGACGGTGATGCTTGATGTCGACGAGAGCTCAGCGATCTGTCCTCTCCCGCCGCGACGGGAGCTCCGGAGCGAGGTCGAGCTCCTACGCGAGGCCCAGGACCGTCTGCACAACGTGATGAAGCTGCAGGGCGTGCTTGGTCATCATGGCCTCGAGGTCCTCGGCTACGAGGGACCAGCACCGTATGGCCCGAATGGAATTGTGCAGTGCGAACTCTGCGGAGATCTCCTTGACGTCACCGACGTAAGATTCGTGCTAAGCCTACAGAGCATGACCTACGGTCGCCATCACGGATACGCGCACAGGGACTGCTTCGAGCGGGCGACCGAGGCACCCTAGGCCTTACTTCTTCCTCACCACCAGGAACAAGATCACGGCTGCCACGATCACGGCCGCGACGATCAGAATGATGAAGGTGGAGTTTATCGCTGAACCTCCCCCGCCACTGCTAGTATCAGTTATGTCCGTGGGGTTCCCTGTGACAGAAACGGTGATCGAATCACTCGCTGTCTGGCCCTTGCTGTCGGTTACCAAGCAGGTAGCGGTGTAGGTTCCGCCCTTAGTGTAGGTATAGGATGGTGACTGCAACGAGCTTGTGCTTCCATCCCCGAACGTCCAGTGATAGGTAAATTCCTTAACTCCCCCGCTCGGTGTCGCATCTAGATTTACTGTCATCGGTGCTTGGCCGGATGTCTTCGCCGAGGTGACCGAAACGGTCAGGGGAGGCACCACCTTGATGGTCAGGACATTTGTATATGTCTTGGTACCAGCGAACAGATCCCCGACGGCTTTCCCGTTGATGCTGATCGTTACTGTGTATATGTTCGCGGCCACCTCAGGAACCTTGAACGAGCAGGTCAGCTGGCCGGAAGTTCCGGGAGCCAATGCAACGGTCCCGGTCAAATCTCTGGTAGTGCTGACCGCACCCCAATCAATCGTCAGCTTTGCGCTATTGACCTGGAGCGTCGTATCTCCAGTGTTCATCAGCGTGAAGACATAGTTGATCGTATCACCGATGTACGCTGAGGTAGGTGACGACGAAGCGCTGCCCGACCACGCGGACGCATTCGATGTGCATGCGCTCAACATACCGATGCAGAATACTGCGGTAGCTATCGCTACCAATAACTTGGGTCTTAGACCTGTCTCCATTTGATCCCCATGGCTCCAGAATGTTTCTAAAACATAAATCTATAGATTACAGGTGATGGATGGCAGAACAAGCGTCCCTATCGCCCTGATAATAAGGCGGTAACGATTATGAACGGGCTGGAAAATTCTCTGCCGATAGAAGCCCTTGTAGAGTAAACAATACCATGGGGGTCACACCGCCTCCATGTAGGCTACCTATCGCTTTTACTCCTCGCCCTTGCGGTTCGCGGCCATATTGAGGTTATTAGAACTCATTCGAAAGACGAGTGAAACTCTAACCTTTATTGTGCTTCAGATAGATCACTCCATAGGCGATTGGTATAACAATTAGGCCGACGATAATGGCGACTATCACGACTAAAGAGGTATCCCAATATCTTGGCTCGGTCGTCGTTATCGCACTGGCGACGAACTTTTTACTCACGATCTCGCTTGCCGAGCTGTTACCAACGCCATTGACTGCGACCACGTAGTAGTAATAGGTCACTCCGTCGGTCACGTTCGTATCCCTGTACGATGCGGTGTTGACCTCTCCCACGAGGTTCATTGACGAGCAGTCAGTTCCCCGATAGACCTTGTAGCCGGTGATGTTGCTCCCGCCGTCACTGGATAGAACGGACCAATACAGCACGATGCTGCCATTGTCGACGTCGGCCTCAAGATCATTCGGTTGGCTGGGAACCGCGGTTATGTTAATGGTGTTTGGAGAGATATCCCATGGTGAACCCATTATCAAACCAACGAATCTCTCTCCAGCTGGAGGGAAATTTGAGGATGAGAGTGCATAGCCCCTGATCTCAGCGGGCGTACCGTCGATCCAATTCCTTTCGACATAGGTCGGGGCATTGTCTCCCTTGAATGTGATTGAGGTCAGGGAGGGGCAGTCGGCGAAAGCCTTATCTTCTATGTATGTCACGTTGTTGCCAATTGTCACGGAGGTTAGAGAGGAACAGCTACGGAAGGCAGATTCACCTATTTTCGTAACGGAATTCCCAATCGTAACCGATGTTAGATCCGGACAATACCGGAATGCCCAATCCTCTATACTTATGACCGAGTCGGGTATGGTCAAGGAGCTTTTGGCCAACGGGAATATTATCACCGTGGTGACAGCCTTGTCGTACACTACGCCGTCAATGCTAGTATATTCCGGGTTATCAACACTAACAGTAGCCGTGGTCAGAGAGGAGCAACCATCGAACGCAAAGCCCCCGATGCTAGTCACGCCGCTGCCGATAGTCACTGAGGTGAGGGTTCCGCACAAGGCAAACGCATGATTCCCCATGCTCGTGACCGAGTCAGGTATAGCTACGGAAGTCAGGGAGGAGCAATTATCGAATGCCTCATTCCCGATGCTTGTCACCGAGTGTGGTATCGTAATGGAGGTCAGGGAGTGACAGTTGATGAATGCCTTTTCTCTGATGCTCAGGACCGGCTTGCCGTCGATAGTGGACGGTATGACCACGGAACCACCGGCACCGTGGTAGCCAGCGATTGACACACCCGCATCATTGTTAATTAGGATATAATCGAAATCTGTCGAAGAGAATATGGGAATGGCTCTGACGCCTTCCCATGTCGGTGTGGTGAAGCCGGTGGCGCCTTCGCGATAGTATACAACACTGCCGTACGCCCAACCACTGCCGACCGTTGGAGCGTTGCCGTCGAAGTATATGGATGTCAGGGAGAAGCAGTTAGCAAACGCAAGATACCCTATGCTAGTGACGGAGCTGGGTATGGTTATGGATTTCAGGGAAGAACAATCCATGAACGCGGCATCTCCGATGCTTGTGACCGAGTCAGGCATAATCACAGAGATTAAGGAAGAACAACCCTCGAAGGCCCCAACACTAATGCTCGTGATGGAGCTGGGTATTGTTATGGAGGCCAGGGGGCAGTTGCTGAACACATCTTCTCCGATGCTTGTCACGTTGTTGCCAATAGTTAAGGTGTACAGGTAGGAGCAGTAGGAGAATGCCCAGTCTCCGATACTTGCGACCGAGTCTGGTATGACTATGGATACCAGAGCGGAGCAACTATAGAACGCACCGTCCCCGATGCTTGCGACTGAGCTGGGTATGTCCACTGAATTCAGGGAGAAGCAGAGATTGAACGTCGAATTTCCGATGCTTGTGACTGAGTCAGGTATGGTCACAGATGTGAGGGAACGGCATCTATCGAACATTCCATCGCCAATTCTCGTGACTGAGTCAGGTATGGTCACGGAGGTTAAGTATGGGCATTCGGCGAACGCCCAGTTCCCCATCCTCGTAACCGAGTCAGGAATGGTCACTGAGGTCATTGAGCAGTACGCGAACCCGTAATTCTCTATCGTTGTGACCGAATTAGGTATTACCAGAGAGGTCATCGAAGTATGGGCGAACGCCTGGTATCCGATGCTCGTGACCGGCTTGCCGCCGAGAGTAGATGGTATGGTCACAGAATCCTCGGTACCGTGGTAACCGGTGATCATCACGCTTCTACCATCATCGATAAGAGCGTAATCATAATCTCCTGATGTCGATGCGTTGACAGTGCTCGTTAACGCCACAGTCAACAAGCTGCTCAACAGCAGCGTTACAACGATCAGACAACCGATTCTTGAAATCTTTTCAACCGCTGCGCTCATGCGCTCTAGCTCCTGGAACTCTCCAACTTTCCGCTTTGATTATGAGCGGCTCCCGATACTTAGTATTTGATTATTGATTATAAATATTTATATCACCAGTTATTAATAAACAATCAATCATCAGTTTTGCCAAAATATGTAATCGTTGTCTTTTGTCTCTGCAACTGGATAGCATGAACAAATCTTGATTTCAATCGTTACTCCTCGCCCTTCCGGTTCGCGACCACGGCACCGCACTTCGGGACCGGTGGGGGAAGCAATCGTCCGTCCGGTTCATGATCGATCTCATGGGGCCGGCCCAGTTGCATTGTGTGCAGTACGCCGGCCGTGTGCTCACTTCCCAACGCTCGTTGACCGGGAAGCCCGCCTCATCGAGGACCCAGTGTCTACCTCGAATATAGTGACAGACGCAGATGGGGCATCTTGCCTCTTGCCCCCGGTCTTCGAGCTGCAGCTGCTCGATGATCGCTTGGCATTGATGGCAGGCGGGGGCCATAATGCGGATGATAACAGAAGCGAGTGATATACCTGAATGTGTTGGTTTGAATAGAATCGAGTCCTTGTGAGTGCTTGCTCACACTTTTCCAGCCCAGCATCAAAGAAATCAAGACGTTCACGATTTGCTATCTCTCAACGAATGCAATTATGGACAGCGAGCTTAAAGTGGAATAATTAACTCCTCTAGCCGGGGAAGCTGCTAATGGTCTACTGCAGTAAGTGTGGAAAGCAGAATCCTGATGGATCTACATTCTGCAACTTGTGTGCCAATGAGTTGAATGGCGGAAGTAAACCTCAGATGGTCTACTGCATACAATGTGGAAAAGCGAACAGAGACAACAACAGATTCTGTTTTGCTTGTGGATCCCCGATCCAACAGGTTCAGAATATTGCCAATCCCCATTCTGTGAATCGGCAACCAATCCCTCAATGGGCAAGCACGAGGAACCCTGGCCCCTACAATGACAGAAAAAACTCGAATCTAGTGCTTGCAGCAATGACTATGATCATAATCGGGGTATTGATTGTTGCTTTCGCCTACTCTAGCGTTGCTGGCAGTGGTTGGTTCGGCCGCACAGCCACGATATATGTCAACGCTCAGAGCTCACATGTCGCCAACTCAGTTATTCTTACTATCTGGGTGAACGGATTTCAGATTTTCAAAGGTACTCTTGATCCCCTTAACAAGAAGACCATCGAGTACGCACCGATATTTTTTGACGATGCCGCCACATATACAGTCAAATATCAGACAGAAGGCGGAGGGTTAGGAGCGACCGGCGGCACTTACAATGTCGAAGTGGTAAAGGGCGATGTCAAGAATGTGAATATGTTGGTCTAAATCGCTCATTGCTCTGCAATGAAGGGGGACACCACGTCCTAGCTGTAGCGCCTAAAGGAAGCCAGGACTCGGCCCGTCCGTTGACTTCCGTAATATCTGCAAGTGAAACCATGAACAGCGGTTTTTAAGCTTATTTTATGGCATTCTACCGCGGGGAGTTGAAGAATGGTGTTCTGTTCCAAATGCGGTAGTGAAAACCCCAACGGATCGGCGTACTGCTACAAATGCGGGACCAAGCTGTTGACTGAGATTCCTGATCGCAAGGAAATTTCGCAGCCCATCATTACTGGCAAGTACCCGATGCCAAAGGCAGATGAGCGGGCCGAGAAGCCAAGATACCAGGATATCTATCCTGAGGAAAGAGCAATGATGAACGAGGCTGTGAGACCACCGGATGATGGCAATTATGGCATCATTCCAGAGGGCTATGAGCTCCGTCCCATCAAGCCAAAGAATAACAACATCGCATTGATAGTCGTCGTGATCATCATTGGATGCATCATCGTCCTTGCGGCAACAATGATATTCCTGATGCCCACTGGCACCACGACCGGCAGCGAGTCTATTCCGATGGTGGTGAACGGCAGCTATGCTAATTACAAGATGGTTGTCACCAATGATTCCAAATCCCTCATTGGTAGTTGTACCATAACCTACTCGAACGTAACCTCGACCAGCATGACCATGACGACGTCCATTACCTTGAATGGACAGACCCATTCGGAATCCCAGAATGTGAATCTTGTCAATCATGTTTGGCAGGTGGAGGATACCTATGATTCATCCAACACCGATTCAACGACAACTTTTACAAATCTCGGAGAGGAGACCATCCAAACATCTCTTGGCTCAAGGGATTGCTACCATACGAGAACGGTTACATCCACATATACTGAGGATGATTGGTCAATCTCCACATGCATTTTGAAGTCGGTACTTACCGATACAAATGGTATGACAATAACCTTAACTATCGCGGACACCAACATCAGCGGGCTCTGATGAGCTAAAAGCCTGCCGCGTCTGTAGCGAGGATGACGCGGCGGCCAATTTTTAATATCAACATTAAAGGAAAGATTGACACTTTCGGGCCCGCCCCGTTATTTTTATCGGAAACGGAATCTCGGGAAAAACGCAACGGCCAGCTATTTTTCTAAACCCTTAGATTTCACTCAAAATAAGGTGAGCACTTTCGCTCACCTGTCACCGAAGTATACCTAAACCCTATCGCCGTCATCCTGATCATACGATGGAGAATTACTATGGGCGACATTCGATTCGAGAAGTTTGTTGAAGCATTGTACGAGCACATGGCCGGCGCCCTGCCGGTCGAGGCCAGGGACGATTGTTCGATGATGCAATTCTTGGCCGATGTGCTGATCACCATCAAGGAAGCGAACAACCGGGACATTTTGGAAGAGCTCGGCATGTTGCCGTGCTCGAAGCTGAACTGCCAGTGCCGGTTCGTCAGGAAGGAGTGAAAAATACGTGATGATTTTGAGATATAGGGCAGCAATTCGAATTGGGCATTATGCTAATTGAGCTAAGATTATGAAAGATTCGCATTATGGGATCAGAAAAGCATGCTCCCTCTTACGAATCAATAGCTTTCTCGACTCATGTTATGTAAAATTGAAGAGGAGGGGTAGATTAAAGGATACGTAATCCATTTACACTAGAGCATATTAATATGATAAAAAGGATCTATTTGAATAATTTCCGAAGCATAAAAAAAAATGCTGATGTTACTCTTACTCCCCTGACTGTAATAGTTGGTGCAAATAATAGTGGAAAAAGCAATTTGATAAAGGCAATCGATTTTATTGGTAACGTCTCAAGAGATGGCCTTAGAACCACGGTCAGGAGGTATGGTGGTTTTAAAGAAGTTCTCCCGAAAGGAATACCTGATAACGACCTTACTGATAAAAGGTTTAGCCTATCCCCTGATGGCACTTTTGGCCCCTCAGGCGGCGTGCGGACGCCCTGAGCCGCCGGTAAAGATATTGGCCAACACTGCGTTCTCAGTCCGAGGAACACATGGAGGTCAGGGAAGCGGTTCAGCGGCGCCGGGCGGTGAGGGTATTCGATCCCCGGCCGGTGGAGGAGGTAAAGGTAAGAACGATGGTCGAGGCCATGCGCCTGGCCCCGAGCTGCAACAACAACCAGCCATGGAGGCTGGTGGTGTGTTCCGGCGAAGCGCTCCCCAAAATCAGAGGATGCCTCAGTCGGGGGAACGCATGGGCCACCGGGGCCCCGCTGATCCTCGTCCTCGCGGCCAAGCCGTCCGAGGACTGCCGGATGAGCGAGGGGCGAGACTATTATCAGTTCGGCTGCGGCCTGGGAGTTGGAGAGATGTTGCTGCAGGCGACCGAGCTGGGGCTCATCGCCCACCCCATCGCCGGGTTCGACCCAGTCATGGCCCGGGTGGTGCTGGGGATACCGGCCGACTATGTGGTCATTACTTTCATCATTTGCGGATATCCAGGGGAGGACGACCACCTGCTCTCCGACAAACAGAAGGCCCAGCAGGTGGTGCGGCCGGAGCGGAGGCCTATCGATTATAATTTCTATCGTGATGGCTGGGGGCAGCCGCTCGATTGATCGATGGGTGATCCCGACCCATAGCCAAGAACGCTCCCGTGGTTTGCACGAAAGCACCGATGAGCTGAACCTAGAGCGGTATGCGTAACTGTCAATGCTCAGCAATGGAGGGCGCGACCGGCCAAAATGCCATACTGTCATGCGAATCGATCTAGGCGTGCCCGGCGACCACAGGTCGGCCTTGCACGCTAGGATGGCTACGCCGACCATGGCGCGGACGGTAGGAACCGAGGGAGGTGTAATATAAGATGAGCTGAAAAATCAGTGTCATAGGGAGAGGTACTTGAGCGAGAGGTGAAAAGCTTGAAAGGATGGGTCATCGCAGTGGTGGCGATCATCATAGTGGTCATCGCCGTGGTCGGGGTCTTTGGATACCAGCAGTTCCAGCAGAGGGATGCCCTCAGAAATATCCAGGTAAGCGTGGACGGGGTGAGCGTTGAGAGCCTAAACCTTTCGACGGCAGTCCTAAACGTCTCCCTCCGGTTCACCAATCCCACGACCAACATGGCGACCCTTGATCGGACCGATTATACGCTGTTCATTAACAACGTGAGCCTGGGGACGGGGCAGAACCTGGAGAAGGTCAACATCCCGGCTGGAGGATCGGTGGTGGTGTCCCAGCCATTCAATGTCTCCTACTCGGGGGCGGCCCAGACCGCTTGGTCCTATCTGACCAACAACGTGATCAACTGGCGGCTCGTGGGCACGGCCTATTTCGATACTTTCCTGGGCACGGTGTCGGTCCCCTATGACCTGACCGGTTCGACCAGCAGATGAGCGCAACAGGACCGTTCGGCGCTCCCTGCTGGCCACCTTTCAGGGGCCTTGAGCCAAGCCAGCCACGTCAATCAAAGCCCATGGGCGACCTTTTATGAGCTGGCGGTAAAAAAGCGGGGCGCGGAACCTAGGTCATTTTCCTAGGCCCCGCATGGTCTGACGTTCAACCTAACAGCTTCTTCTTCGCCGCGGCATACTCCTCGTCGCTCAGGACACCCTGAGAGTGCAAGCTGGCCAGGTTCTGGAGCTGGGCAGTGAGATCCTGACCGCCGGCAGGTGGTGCCGGAGGTGGGGCGCTCGCCGGTGGTGCAGCCTGCTGGGCTTCTGTGCGGCCTTTTTCGTACGCCTGCTGCTGGGCCTGGGCAGCTTGCTGTTGCTGCTGCGTCGCCGCCTCCGCTCGAGCTTGCCCGGCCCTCATCCCGATCAGGAGCGCTGCTCCCCTTCCGCGCATCTATTCACCTCCATCCGTGATCCTCTGCTTCATGGCCGCCATCACCAGCTCGTGAGGGATCCGGCCCTGGCTCACCAATTTGGCATCCGCTTCCAGCATTGCCTCCTTGAAGTCCTGAGCCCAGGTATTCTCGAACAGCAATGCGGCGGCCGAGCTGTTGTTCGGGAGCATGTCTCCAATGGCTTCCAGATCCTCCGCGGCGAACCATTCCTTGATATTGCCGGAGAAGGCCTTGAACGCCTCTCCCTCCTCCCCACCGAGGTTTCGGAGTTCCATGGTCCTCACGTTCCCATTGCCATCCTTCATTATCATGACCAGGTCGATCACCTTGATGATGCCCTTATTTTCAAGCCTGGTCATCTCCGGGGCGAGCTTACCGGTGAACTTGTTCCCGGGGAACATCACGACCATATAGTCGACCGGCCCCATGACGCTCTCACGTTCTTTCATCTCCGTCCTAATATTATCCCTCCTAGGCCCCTTGGCCTTCGGTAACGTTACAACGTGTTCTACATCTAGAAAAAGCTTGATGCTGGATAGACAACCGCAATGCTCTGGGAGCACGAGCAACGGATCATGTCGTCGGCATGCGAGAGGTCCCCTGCCTAGGGTTACGTTTATCTATTCTCTATTCCAACAATCATTGGTAGGAAGGAGGTGTTGCTATAACGACGGAAAAACCAGCTACAGCGCAGACCGCACCAGCGCCTGCCGCGCCCCAAGCGACCAACCCGGTACAGAACGCGACCGGCACCCCGCAGATGGTGGCGGCCAAGGAATACCCCAAGGTGGCGTTCACCCTTGCATCCTTGGCCGGGATCCTGCTGTTGATCGCTGGCCTGTTCGCCATATTCTTCGATGCCCTTTATCTGGCGATAGTGTGGAGCATCTGGGCAGGGCTGACGTCGCTGCTCATCGGGATTGGCCTGATCATCTGCTCGCTATTCGTGAGCGGCAGCGCAGCCAGTCTTATGGCGAGACCGGAACTGCATAAGACCGCGGGAGTGACTATCGTACTCTTCTCCGTGCTCGCTCTCCTGATGGGCTTCGGGTGGCTATGGGTCATCGGGTCAGGGCTAGGCATTATCGGAGGCCTGATGGCTATTTTCTGGACACCCAGGACGGTCCCGTCCTAGGCTCCATCAGCCCTTTCCCCTTTATCATCCACCGATCGCCAAGCAGTAGCGTCCGTAGCTCCCTGCTGCGAACGGACCTGCCCGGGGGAGGCTGGAGGGGTTAAAATAGGGGCTGTGGACGTTCATTATCCTAGCAGATAATAATGGAGGAGACATGACGGAATCAATCAAACTGAGGGAGCTGGACAACGAGATGCTGGCCCGGGACAATTATCCCAAGGCTGCGTTCTGGCTATCGGCCATCGGGGCGCTGCTCATCCTGGTTCAGGGACTCATGTTCATCTTCGTCCTATCCATCTGGTCGACGATAGAGTACGGAGGTTGGACCGGGCTGGCCAATGTGGTCCTGGGTGCGATCATGATCTTAGTGGCCATCATCATCGGTTCGGCCGCAGCCACCCTAGTGGCGCGACCGCAGTACAACGTGGCCGAGGGGTCCACCATCGCCTTCCTCTCCTTCCTGGCACTGTTCCTGGGAGGAGGCTACGTCATCGGGTCGGTGCTGGGCATCATCGGCGGCATCCTGGCCATCGTGTGGCGTCAGAAGAAGCGCTGAGCTTTGATATTCGGATTCGATCTGGTCGGACGTCGCACGCATGGCCTATGGCTGAGGGCCGATCGATGACTGGTGGTCTGGACCAGGATCGACCAGTCGACCCCACATCGATAGGTCGGAAAGGCTTCTCGTGCCCGAAGGCCCGGAATGCGCCCTCACGACGCGGCTTCCGAGGACTTTCCCGACCAAGGTCGAGCTTTGCCCATGACCGCCAATAAGGACCTTGAGATGGAGTTGTAGCGTGCCGGGGAGCGTCGTATTGAAGTATCCTCCGATGAGATATGGCACCGGTGACGCCGTGAAGATGAAGGTATGCCTGACCACCGACCTCCGACCTGGACAGATGATCAACGTGGACGTCCTAGGCCGCACGGTGCTGGTGGTCAACGTCGAGGGGACCTTCCACGCCATGGACGGGATATGCTCCCATGGCCTTGCCGACCTCTCCCGAGGACACTTGGACGGGTTCATCGTGGAGTGCCCCCGCCACGCCGCGCGGTATGATGTACGCGACGGCAAGGTGGTCAGCGGACCGGTGGGCGTGGAGGGGAGGGCTCTAGATCTACGTTCCTACCCAGTCACGGTGGACCGGGACTGCGTGACCGTGGACCTGTAGGCACGAAAAGGGCATATGGGCCTAACCCGTTACATGGGGCATGTCATCCCGCGAGGTGCCCATCCAGCAGGCCGCCGATGCCGAGATCCTTGCCGCCATGCAGAACCTCCTCCCGGTGCGGTGCGGGGACCTGATACATCTGCTGCCGCGCAAGAGAGTGATGGACCTCATCGAGGAGAGCCGCTTGGAGGGCAGAGATGAGGACACCTCCCTCCTCCTTCGGACTCTGGAGTTCGACGGCGAGGCCGTTTTCCGGAGGAGCTTTACCCAGATGACCTCGCGAGCCGTACAGCTGCGCACCTCTACCCTGTGCCGGATGCTGGAGGTGATGGCCAGGACCGGAGAGAGCCGGGACGACCTCATGCGCCGTCTCCTCGCTCCGCTGGTGAGAGAGACGCTCGACAGCATGGAGGGGTCGATGGGCGAGGATAAAGCTGGCCTGCTGAGGCTCTCTCTGAACGACTGGACCAGGAAACGCACCGCTGCGGAGGAGGTCGAAGCCGATGAACTGGGGGGCGGGGAGGAAGGGACAGTGCCCCCTCCGGTGCTGCGCCTGCGCATGGACAAGGATAGTGTCCCAGAGGACCTCAAGAAGTACTCCCGATACTTCCTGAAGAACCTGTTCCGCCTCAATAACATCCACGGAAGGAGCGAGTTCTCCCACCCTCCAGAGGTCATCGAGGACTACTGGGAGGTGGTGTCCCCTGAGCAGGGGGTGTTCCACCTCGAGATCGCCCCGTCGCGAAGGAGCTTGACCATTGGCCTGTACCACACCTCTCGGTCCTTCGGCCTGGCTCGTACGGAGAATCCCGACTACTACGATCTGGTAGAGTTCCTGGTGAGCGAAAGGAGGGACCCGCGCATCAAGGGCTGCCAGGTGGTGGTCCACGGTGCCACCGCCGGGGACGAGGTCGTATTGCAGGAGGCGCTGAGCATCGAATCGATGATGGTGGAGGATCCCACCGCCAGCGGGATGGTGGCCAGCGTTCCCCGGCCCATGAGCGCGGAGGGCCTTTCCGCCTTCCGCTCCAGGCTCATGCAGCTGACCGGCATCAGATCGGAGGTCCGGTTCCCGATCAATGTCCAGGACCCCGAATGCGGGGAACGGAACTACTCCGTGCTGGGCTTCGATCTGCGCCTCGACCGAGATACCGATCGGTTCGTCCTCGACGACGTGATGGTTACCGAGGCCGCCGCGCACGCCGTGGGCCTGGTTTTTGCCGACAAGCTGATGGCCCTGTCCCGCGACCTGTATCGTGATCCCCAGCACTTCCCCCGACCGGATATCGACCAGCTCGACAATGAGGTCCATGCGCTGATAGGGCGGGCGGAGCGAGAGGAATTGACCGAGGACCTGGCCAGGGAGATCGTGGCCAAGATCACCGTCCTCGATTACTATGAGTCGTTGGCCAGGTACAGCTACGCCCTGGCCGAACAGCTGGTAGGACAGCTGGAGGGGATGCAAAAGGTCACATTCACCATCCCCCGGGCGTTGCTGGCCCTTTTAGACGTCTCAGTGAGGGAGGAGGATCTTGACGATCGCGTCCTGAGCGCACTGCGAGAAGGTGGGGCCCGATGACCACGGTGGGCATCTACGTGGACGGGCCCAATATGGAGCGGGGGCTGTACACCTCGGGCGACCACGACCTGCTAGAGCGGGTGGGCAGCCTGCTCATGGAGCATGCTCAAACCCTTGGCGAGGTGACCGAGGCCAAGGTCTTCCTGGACGAGGCGACCCTATGGAGGTCGCAGAAGACCCGTGAGGACTACGAGCTCAATGGCTTCTACTTTCAGGAGAGCAAGTCGTTCAAGCGAGTGGACTCCAGGACCGGAGCGTTCTCCTTCGGCAAGAGCTTGACGGACCCGTCTATGCACTGCGCCCTGGTCGATCGGCTGCACGATCAGGACTGTCCGGACATCATGATCTTGGTCACCGGGGACAAAGACATCACCATTGTACTCGACTACATCCATGATCACGAGAGGAGGGCCGAAGTGGTGGGGGAGGCCAACTCCCTGTCGGCGTTCTTGGTCGCCAAGTGCGAGTCCTTCGGCTTCGGATGCCACGTGCTACAGCTCCTGGCGCGGAGCAGCAAGCTGATGCAGGGATCCCCCGCCTCTCAGATAAAGGCCGATGTCAAGCGGTGCGATGATCTCAGGGTGACCGATGAGGGCGGAAAGCCGATGAGCACCCACAAGTACATGCAGTACCGCAACGACCGCTCGAACCAAAGAAACCCCAACAACATTGCCTTCTGGCGATCGCGGGGCTTCCGGGAGCGCCCAGCCGACTGGGAGGAAAGGCTGGATCAGGAGCGTAAGAAAGAGTGAGCGCCCCCTGATCAAGAAGGTGCCCTAAGTCGGGCCAAGGGATCGGCGACGTCTAAAATAGTCCCGATTGCCAAGGACATCGCGAGGGATCGAAGATGACCACCGGAGGCAGCCTATTCTCGATGGCCATATGGGACGTCAAGAAGGGCATGGAAGACGAGTTCGTGGAGGCCTGGAGGTCGTTCGCGGAGTGGACGAGCAGGAACCGGCAGGGGGCGATGGGGGTCCACTTACTGAGGGAGCGGGCCTTCCCGCAGCGCTTCGTGACCATCGGGCCGTGGCAGGACCTGGAGAGCATGAAGGCGTGGAGGGAGAGCGGGGAGTTCGACGAGTTCTTCGATCGGGCCAGAAAACTGTGCACCGAGATAAGGCCGATGACTCTCGATACCGTGGCCTTCATCAACGCGGTCAAGGCTCCGGCCGGACGATAGGAGCTTTGCCTAGACCTGCGGCCCCCGAACGGCGAACACCGTCCCGATCGCCCCTGAACCGTCGACCGGTGATAGGACCATTCCCGTGGATGCGTCCTCGAGCCAGTACTGTCCGGTCGCCAGCGGGTAGTTCCCTCCCGGCGCGCCCATCTGCACCCGCAGGTGGACCTCATGGGCGGTCCCGTTGTAGGTCCAGGGGACGATATATTCCCCGAGGCTGTTGGGGATGAGCAACGTCCCGTTACCATCCCCACCGACCGACCATACGCTGATCGCATCGGGGCACTTGAAGACCGAGCGAACCTCGCCACGGTACTCGTCGTAACGGCAGGCGTCCTTGAAGGTGAGGTTGTACACCGTTCCTGGAACAAAGGGATCAGTCATATCGCTCACCATCTCGGTGTCGAACATCCAGAGGGTGCTGGACGCTCCCCCGGAGCCGTAGACAGAGTAGGAGCTGGCGGCCACCTCGGAGATGTGGACTCCCGACCCGGCGTCCAGGGCATAGGTGTGCAGCTCGTGGGTGCCCAGGGCAAAGGTAGAGATCGTCAGGGTGATGTTGTGATACGGGGACCCGCTGCCGCCGTAGTGCCAGGTCCAGTTGCTGCCCGCCGGTGACGAGCCGTCGTTCAGCAGGCCGTAACAGCCGGAAGCCCCATCGCTCACCAGCTGCACCGAGACCGGTGAACCGCCGGCGAACGACGCGTTGACCTTCACCACGTCAGAGGAGAGGTCGGGCAGATAGAGGTATACGCCGATGTCGGTGGCGCCACCCCCCTTCGTCACCTGGGTGATCAACTGGCCGGTCGCCGGCTCGCCGAATGAAGGCGGGTTCCGTCCGTAGTAGGATGGCCGCAGGGGGAACTGATCACTGAGGGCGGTGAAGACCACGGGCTCCTCCTTGCCCACCGCCTGTGTATCGGGGGCCGAGGTGCCGTTCGGGGACGGGGTCGGCGTGGCGGCATCATCGGGAACGGTGACCTGGGGAACGTCCGGTAGCTCGAGGTAGGGGCCCGGTATGGGCATGACCGCCCGCAGGTAGGTGTCGCCTTGGATCAGATCGATGACAAAAATTTCGATGTGACCGGGATCGTCGATGATGATGAGAAAACTCTCGGTCCCGCCCGGGACCACGAAGTCAGGGCCGTGGCAGGTGGCGTTGATGGTGGAGATGTCGGTGAGGGTCACCACGATGTTCATGTCCTTGATGCTGATGGCCTCCTCCCGATGATTGGTGACGTCGATCGGCACGGCATAGCCCGTGGCGGTCCGCTCGGGCTGTCCGGTGATCGTCACGGTCACCCCGTCCAAAGCCATAGCGTCATGGGTGCGGGAGGTCGTGCTGGACGTGGCGTTCGGCGCTCCATACACTATAGCGGCAGCGAGCACGGCGAAGAGTCCCATTCCTATCGCTACCAGAATCCTAACCTCATGCTTTCTGATCGTTCCCATCCCTCCGCGCCCCGACGACCCTGCTGACCGGAAAAGGCGTTTAAAATACTAATATCTAATGAGATAATGATGGCCAAGGTAGAATAATACTGTTCGGCGTCCGAGCTTGGTGGCCGATGAGGGACGCGTGGACGAAGTGAGGGTGCTGCCCGTGGACAAGGAACGAAAGATGGAGGACATCAGGGCCAGGTTCGCTGAGGGATCGACCAGTTATGACGGACGCATTACGAGGATCATTCCCCGCTACAGCGAGATGCTCGACGCCCTCATCTCGAGTGTAATGCCCCGATGGAACCGGATGCCCAGGGTGCTGGACATCGGCTGCGGGACGGGGGCTCTATCGGCCGCGGTGCTGAGATCGCGACCGGAGGCGGAACTGACCTGCCTAGACATGACCAAGGAGATGCTGGACATTGCCAGGCAGCGTTTGAGCGGCCATGATAACGTCGGGTACGTGGTCGCCGACATCCATGATTTCCAGCTCGACGGCCCATATGATGCGGTAGTGTCCTCACTGGCCCTTCATCACATCGGTTCCGACGAGGAGAAGAAAGCCATCTACCGCAAGGTCTTCGATGCCCTCCGGTCGGGGGGCTGCTTCTACAACGCGGACCTCGTTCTCGCCTCGAACGATGACCTGCAGGAAGTGTACATGGCGAAGTGGAAGGAATTCATGTACCGGAGCTTCTCCCACGAGGAGGTCGACCATGCGCATATCACCCGTTACCGCCAGGAGGACAGTCCGGCAAAGCTTGTCGATCACCTGAGATGGATGGGCGATGTCGGTTTCCGCGACTTGGACGTCGTCTGGAAGTACTACAACTTCGCGGTCTACGGCGGAACGAAGTAAGTGGGGTCAGAAGCGTTCCGCGCCCATCAATGAGGCGCCCTTTCTTGCTCTTCGCGCCAACCCGGAGATCATAGTAATCGACGCGAGAAGCTTACCAACAGCGGCTCGGGGGATGAGCCCCCTGGCCCAGGAGCCATCTCCGACCCGGGAGCCTTTCCGCCCTACTTGAAATCGAACTTGCTTATCACGGTCTTCCCGTTGCGGAGTATCTCGATCAGCTCGGCGTCGACTGAATCGGCGTCCTCGACCGATATGTCATTGAGGGAGCAGATGACTTTGAGGATGGACCGCAGTGCTGGATCGAAACCCCTGGGCTGGCCGTGGTAGCACTCGGAGATCAGGGCGCACAGACAGCCCCAGATGATAATGTAGTCGAGCCTGTACCTTTCCTTCTCCTCATCGGACGCGAAGCCGTTCAGCCGGCTCTCCATCCAGTCGATCGAGCGATCGACAAGGCCGTTCATCACCTTCCATGACGAATGGGCCTCGAACAGCAGTTCTGAAGCGCGATGGTCCTTGTAGGCAGCATACAGCTCCAGAGCCGCAGGGTAACCCACCGTGATGATGATGTCCTTGTTGCCCTTGAGATACTGTTCCGCTTCCTCCAATGCATCATTATAGATGCTGACCATCACACCTTTGAGGATATCCTCCTTCGTTGGAAATAGATGGAATAGGCTACCGTTCAATATCCCCGCGGCCTCGGCGATCTGGCGGGTCGTTGTCTTGGCATAGCCGTTTCTTGCGAAAAGCTCCTTCGATACACAGATGATCCTATCCGTGGTCTCGTTCCTGCGCTGCTCGTTGAGACCGACCAGACGGCCTCTGCCCTTATCCTCGCGAACTTTGGTGATTATTGACTCGATCTTTCTGCCCATGGTCAACTGCTCTCCAGTATCCACCCGAGAGTGATAATAGTTGCAATCGTTCTTGTCGATGAATAGACGACCGTGGATGTTGTTAGTCATATTTGAGTATAATCAAATATTGAGTGAACTCTAAATTTGAGCTTACTCAAACAGATTTTTATACATCTTCGTCGGTGACCCCTCTCTAAGTTTCAGGTGTCAGTATGTTGGACAGATTGGCTAACATGATCGTCAAACATCCCAAGGCCATCGTGGTCTTCTGGATAGCTGTCCTGTTGATCTCCATTCCAGCCATGATGCAATTGAACAGCGTCGTGAGCTACCAGATCACAGACGGGGCATCTTCCAGCTACGAGTCCTTGAAGGCTCAAGACATAATAGATGAAAATTTCCAGACGGCCGTAGCCAATGGTACGGCATTCATCGTGTTGCAGTCGGATAATGTGACCGATGCGGAGATAAGAGATTACGTACTTGCTCTCCAGGAACGGATCGAGTCGTCCAAGGACATCACATATTTTGGCAACATATCTTCGATCTACTCGGTCTCTGACCTGGTCATTGCCGGATATGTCCAACAACTGGGTCCGAACCTGTACTCGGCCGAGACCCAGGTGAATACCAGTGCATTCCTGCTCTACGGAATACCTTACATCTATGAGCAGAACTGGGCATACATCCATTCGACCTACCCGAGCTATACGACGGCCCAGGTCGACGGCGCCGCATACGCGGCGACCGGCCAATACCTAGAGCAAGCTCTGGCGACGGCCGATGCCTCCAACAAGACCATGGCCAACGGATACTATCATGCCTTCACTGGCGTGTGGAATGCCACCGCGGCCTCCCCGACCCTGTCGTCAGATCCGATGGCCCGCGCTAACTATTCTATCAGCATGGTGGCGCCCACATTCATATCCCAGCTCCCTTCCGAGTATCAGCCGGTAATGAACGCGACCCTGAGCAGCTTCAACCTCCAGATGTTCTCGAACCCGGAGGTGGTTAAGTCGGCGGTCCACTCGTTCACATTGAATCTGGTAAGCCAGAAGGCCGGCATCACCAACATGACCTTCCTCCAGGACATCTACAATCTAGGGCCGACCTATGATGCGGCCAAGGTGAACGAGTACGCCCATTCCGTCATGACCAACGGCACGCTGTCCTCGTACCCGGTGCAGATCCCGGCGACCTACCTATCCAGCTTTGTGGCCTCCAATAACCACACCATGCTGGTCATGGTCGGGTTCACCGTTGATGCGAACTACGTTACGGATGATGGGGACAAGCCGCTACTGGACGATGTGAAGGTCATAAGAAACATCGTCTCCGACCTCAATTCTGCACAACATTCCTCGATCACCACCTATGTCACTGGTGATGCGGCCATCTCTTCGGATATGAAATCCAGCTCTGAGAGGGACCTGGCGATCATCGAGCCCCTGACCATCATCATCATCATCGTGCTCATGGGCATCATGTTCCGCTCCGTTCTAGCCCAGTGGATCCCCCTGGGGGCGGTGGCGATCGCGATAGGCATCAGTGAGGCACTGGTGTTCTTCATAGGCACTTACGTCGCCAACGTGATGTACTTCGTGACAACTCTGCTGGTGACCGTCCTGCTTGGTGTGGGCACCGACTACTCCATATTCCTCATGACCCGTTACAAGGAAGAGCGGATCAAGGGGGCGACCAGGGAGCAGGCGGTACATACTGCGGTCACCTGGGCAGGGGAGTCCATTCTTACTAGCGGGGCCACGGTCATCATCGCCTTCCTGGCAATGTCGACCGCTTCGTATTCCATGGTCCAGACGATGGGGCTCATCCTAGGCCTGGCCATCGTCGTTGCGCTGTTGGTCGCGCTGACCCTGGTGCCGTCCCTGATCATGGTCTTCGGCAACCGCATCTTCTGGCCGAACAACGGCCAGAGATGGAAGAGGTACTGCGAAAAGTACAACCAGAAGAAGGCGGCAGGCAATCGTGGCTACTTCCACCGGGCCGCATCGAATGCCGTGAAGTATTCCAAGATCATCGTCATCGTGGCGATCCTTGCGTCGTTACCGGCAGCCTACATATACGCGACCGCCGAGACCAGCTTCGATTTCATCGGCAGCATAGGCTCGAGCGAGAGTACGGATGGTCTGCACGCACTGTCTCAGGACTTCGGTGCAGGCCTCATCATGCCCACCTATGTGGTCATGGACTCTTCGGACGTCACCATCTACAATGGGACCGGATTGAACATGCAGTATATGGACGCGGTAGAGAACATAACCGCGACCATAGCAGCGAATCATGAAGTGCAGTCAATCACCAGCCCGACCCGGCCGTACGGGGAGCTGGTCGACTACCACAATTTCTCCGGCCTATCGGCAGAGATACAGCAAAAAATACTGTCGATGGTGGGCACCAACAATCAGACCGTACTCATCACCGTGACGCTGACCGATGAGCCGATGAGCACTGCCTCGGTCAACCTGATGCCGACCCTGAGGGACGAGCTGAACAATGCGGTAGGGAACGAATCGATACTGTCCGGAACGCAGATATTGGTGGGAGGACAGAGCGCCGTCATCCATGATCTCAGCGTGGATATGAACCACCAGTTCACCTTCATCGAGACCCTGGTGGTCATCGGGATCTTCATCGTCCTGATGCTGGTCCTTGGATCCGTACTGCTGCCGGCGTTCGCGGTGGTCTCCATCGCCTTGAGCATTGCCTGGTCCTTCGCTGCGACCTACTTCGTGTTCGGGGTGTGGATGGACGTTCCGCTGCTGTTCCTAGTGCCCTTGATCCTGTTCGTCATGCTCATGGGGATAGGGATGGACTACAACGTGTTCATTCTCACCCGCATACGGGAGGAAGCCCACAAAGGGAAGGGCACCAATGACGCAGTCATAGACGCCGTGGAAGCCACCGGCGGCATAATCACCGCCCTAGCGCTGATCATGGCTGGCGCCTTCGGCTCGTTGATGCTCTCTACCAACACCATGCTCCAGGAGTTCGGGTTCGCCCTTGCCTTCGCCGTTCTCTGCGATGCCATGATCGTCAGGACGTACATCGTCCCGGCGGCCATGTCCCTCATGGGAGAGAAGGCGTGGTGGGCTCCAGGCCGCCTGCAGCGCGTGGGCAAGCGGGAGAAGCTCGATAAGAAGGAGGGACCCAAGGACGTGCAGTAGGATCCTCCACTGGTGCGGCCCCTGGGCCGCACCACTTCTCTTTTTTCATTTGCTATAATAAGTCTTGTTTTGAATCATTATCGTTGAAGATATTTCTCAAGAGCAAATATAAGTAGGCAAGAACGATGAAAAATCATTTGAGCCAGGATGATTCGGGTTCTATATGTTGATGATGAAGAGGCGTTGCTCGAGATCGGAAAGGCGTTTCTAGAGATGTCGGGTGACCTATCGGTCGACACTATAAACTCGGCCGAGGGGGCCGAGATGATGATGGCCTCGACATCATACGATGCTGTTATCTCAGATTATCAGATGCCGGTGATGAACGGCATCGACTTCCTTAAGTTGCTGCGCCGCCGCAATAACAAGATGCCGTTCATCCTGTTCACTGGCAAAGGGCGCGAACAGGTCGTTATCGAGGCCTTGAACGAAGGGGCTGACTTCTACCTGCAGAAGGGAGGGGAGCCGACCGCTCAGTTCGTTGAGCTTGAGTACAAGATCAAAGAGGCGGTGAGGAGGCGCAGGGCCGAAGAGAGCGCTTTGACATCCAATGCCAAGCTCAACGCCGCCCTCCACAGCATGACCGATGCGGTCCTCATAGCAGATCCCCAGGGCGGGATCGTCGAGGTCAATGAAGCTTTCGTCCGGTTTCATCGATTGAAGGACAAGAAAGAGGCGTTCAAGAGGTTGTCACAGTGCCTGGATCGCAATGAAGTCTTCTTACCGGACGGCACTCCTGTCGTTGCAGACCAGAGGTCGGTCCCTCGGGCGTTGCGGGGGGAGACCGCCACCGGCGTCGAGTATAGGCTGCAAAGGAAGGACACTGGGGAGAGCTGGTGGGGAAGTTACAGCTTTGGCCCAATACGCGACGAGGTGGGAGCGATAGTAGGGGCGGTCGTGGCGGTGCGAGACATCACCGAGAAAAAAGAATCGGTTGAGCGGCTCAAGAGGAGCGAGAAGAACCTGGCAGATGCCCAGCGGATCGCGCACATCGGGAGCTGGGAGTGGAATTTCAGGACCGGGGAGCTGTCATGGTCCGATGAAATGTACCGTATCTTCGGCGAGGACAGGCAGCGATTCACCCCGACCATGGATGCTTTTTACAGATATATTCACCCTGACGATCGCGAGCTGGTCAAACGGGAGATCGACAAAATAATGTTAGGCAATTCGCCCATTAATTTCGACTTCCGGATAGTCACGACAGCCGGATCGGTCCGCGTGCTGAATGTATTCGGAGAGATAGCCAGGTTCGATGAGGAGGGAAAGCCTCTTATCGTGATCGGCTCGGACCAGGACATAACCGATCGCAAGAAGGCGGAGCTACGGTTGCTATGGTCCAATGATCTGATGAAGAACATCGTTGAGCATAGCCGTAGCGGCATAGCCGTTCTGGATAGGGACTTGAGATACCTCTATGCCAGCAAACGCTTCTTCGAGGAGTATAACGTATCGAGCGAGGATGTTATCGGACGGCACCACTATGAGGTCTTCCCGGATCTTCCGCAAAGGTTCAGGGACGTCCACCAGCGTGCCTTGGCCGGCGAGGTGCTGAGCGCGGAGGACGATCCGTATCAAAGGAGCGACGGCTCCATCACCTGGACGAGATGGGAATGCCGCCCTTGGTATGATGCAGAAGATGTCGTAGGGGGCATCATACTCTATGCCGAGGTCATCAACGCCCACAAGAAGGTGAAGGAATCGAGCCTTCTCTTCAAGCACGCGATGGACTCCTCGCTGAACGCCAACTTCATCATAGACGATGAAGCGATATTGGCCTATGCCAACCAGACATTCATGGACCTGGTAAAGGTGAGCTCAAAGGAAGAGTTGGTTGGGCACAAGGTCAGGGACTTCCTGATCCTGTCCGATGAGAAGAGGACGGAAGCCTATGAATCGATCGCTCGAACCGGTCACTGGTATTCCCAGGCGGAGTTCGCTCGGAGAGATGGCAGCAGCATAATGGGAGAGATGTGCCTGTCCCGGGTCGAGGACGATAAGGGTCGGGATCTGGGCTTCATCACGGGTTCGATACTGAACCTGAACGAACGGTTGCGGTTGGAGAGAGACCTGAAGGAAAGCGATGACAGATATCGCGCCCTCTTCGAGGCCATACCGGACCCCATATTTCAGATGGACGCGGAGACCGGGGGCATACTGGACGTGAACCCGGCCGCCGTCAGAACCTATGGCTTCAGCCACGATGAACTCGTTAGGATGCAGAATACCGACCTGTCGGCGGAGCCGGAAAAGGCCCCTTCGGTGGTAACGGCGGCTCAGGAAGTGATCCCCGTAAGATATCACCGTCGCAGGGACGGGACCGTGTTCCCAGTAGAGATAACCTCGAACGCCTACGATCAGAAGGGCAGAAGGGTGTTGATCGCCATCGGCAGGGACGTCACCGAGCGGAAGGAAGCAGAGGATAGGCTCAGGGAGAGCGAAGCGAAGTACCGTGAGGTCTTCACCAATGCCGATGATGGCATCCACATTCATGAAGCCAATGAGCGGGGGGAGCCTGGCCGGTTTATAGATATCAATGATTCTGCCTGCCGCATGCTTGGTTACTCGCGAGACGAGGTTTTGGGGATGGGGCCCCTGGACATTGCCGCGTCGTACCACGATCCTCCACTGGACCAGATCCTGGAGAGCCTGAGGATCCATGGCCGAGCTAGGTTCGAGACCGAGCTCCGCCGAAAGGATGGCCTCATGGTCCCAGTGGAGATCAACGCCCATACTCTGATGACCGGAGACAGCGTCATCACCACGTCCGTGGTCAGGGATATAACGGACAAAAAACGGAGGACCAACGCGCTGAAGCTGGCCAACCGGAAGCTGAACCTGCTGTCGAGCATCACCCGCCATGATCTGAACAATCTGTTGACCATCATCAATGGGAACCTGGCCCTCTTGGAGAGAGAGCACCCCGAGTTGGCGGGCAACTCGCGCGTGAAGAATATTTCCGCCAACGCTGAAAGAATGGGTGACATCATCGCCTTCACCAAAACATATGAGAATCTGGGGAACACGGATCCGGAGTGGCAGACCATAAGGGAAGTGGTACAGAAAGCAGCTGGTGGCATAAATTTGGGCGCGGTACGTCTGGTCAACGACATCCCGCCCTCAGAACAGGTTCTGGCCGATCCCCTGATCGTCAAAGTTTTCTACAGCCTCCTGGACAACGCGATACGACACGGGGGAGAGGTGACCGAGATCCGCCTGTGGGTTGAAAGAGATGGCACGGACCTGAAGATCATATGCCAAGACGACGGCGTCGGCATTGCGGCGGAGGAGAAGGAGAGAGTATTCCAGCTCGGCTATGGCAAGAACACCGGGCTGGGACTGTTCCTCGCTCGAGAGATTTTTGGCTTGACCGGGGCCCAAATTCAGGAGGTCGGTGAGCTGGGCCAGGGTGCCCGATTCGAGATCATCGTACCGCCGAACGTGTTCAGAGAATAGGTTGTTCCTCGACCTATTCGAGTATCTATGGGCAACAAGAGTAAGCGTCCTTGAGCGCCATTCCAGTGTGGAGACAGTTCACCGTTTCAATAATGTTCGTAAGATATTGACACGACATTCGCGGGAAGTAAGCTCGATATTAGGATGTTGTCCCATCTCCTTATATCACTACGCCATCCATGTAATAATGAGGATATTGACTCGGTCACTATTCCTCAGTCAGCTCTAGCTTCCATCGCCTATCGGCCGATCGACCGTTTTTACCAGTTCGGGACGGTGCCTGCCATCTTTTACCTTGGCGGACAGCACGACGGCCGATAATGCAAAAGCCACACCCAACAGCATTACGCCGTGGTAGCCTCTCAGGAACACAGATATATCTAGATCAGTGAATGGCGTGTTACCGGCACCGCTGAAGATCGAGAAGAATGCAGCATAGAATGACGCGCCCACAGAGGCACCGAGGTACGTCGCAACAGCTATGAGTGCGGCTCCGGTCCCTTCCTCCTTAGTTTCTATCTTCTCCACTATGCGGCTCGCAGCTGTACCGCAGGTTCCCCAGAGGACTCCCATCATGATAAGGGCCATAGTCAAGGGAATCGTCCCCATCGCCGGATCGATGATGAACAGAATGCCGCTGGAGAGGGTCATTGCCATGCATGAAATGACACTGAATAATCTTCGCCCATAGCGGTCGGACCATCTACCGATCGGCACACTGATCATCAGAGTCACGGCCGGCGGTATCAGCATGAATATCCCGCTTAAGGCAGAATCGAACCCCATGACCAGTGAGAGGTAGAACGGTGTCAGATACCATATTCCGGTCCCAACAAGGTTGATTGTCAGATAGGCCACCAACACTGAATTGAATGTCCAAGAGTGAAAGATCCTCGGGTTCAGGAGAGGATCCTTGCATCTTTTCTCCCATATTATGAACAAGCCGGTTGAGAGGGCACAAATGAGGATCGCAGCAACAATCTGAGCGTCCTCAAACCCCATTTGCGAGGAACGTTCTATCGCGAACACGCCCGTGATGATGCCCATTATGGATAAACCAGATCCTGGCCAATCGAAATATGATCGGGCATAGCTCTCATCCTTAGGTATGGCTCGAGTCAGGAACAAAATGCTAGCTACACCGATCGGCACATTGATGATGAATATCCAATGCCAGGAGAGATATTGGGTTAAGAATCCACCAAGGGTGGGCCCCGAAGCATATCCGATGGATGCACCTATAGCAATAGCGCCCATACCAAGCCCAAGCTTATTCCCAGGAAGGTATCTGACACACAAGAGGGGCGCACAGGCGCCCATGACGGCCGCGCCTATCCCCTGAAAGATCCTACCTATGATCAGCATCTCGAATGTGGTCGCCACACCACATACCAGGGAGAAAAGGGTAAAGATGAATAATCCGGCTAAAAGTGCCCTCTTCATAATGCCACGGTCTGCCAGACGGCCGAATACCAGAAGCAGCCCTGCCATCATCATGAAATAGGTCAAGGATACCCATGCAGCAGTGCTTATGTCGATAAAGAACGAGGACGCGATACTGGGCAGCGCGATGTTCACTATCGAAGCATCCATCCCATCCATGGTTGTCAAGAACACGATGGCGATAAGCAGAAGCGCCTGCCCTCTGCCATCCTTAATTGTCGCCATGTCCTCAAGGACACAAGTGTGTCAAGAAATAGTCTTTTGGGGCTCATTATGGTAAAACAGTAGGTCGTGATTGCATATGGCCACTCCATTCAGCATCTTTGTCTCGATCTCAGGTAACGATTTCACATGGTCTTGACCACCGTCCTGGCAGATTATCTTCGCTCTTACGTAATTGTGTTCGGCGATGCTGCCACCACGGCCCATAGTGTCGCGACTGATGGACTTCTGCTTCGCATAGGTTTGGTGACCGAACTCTTTTCGGCCTAGTTCTTCGTCCTGGTGGCTTGGGCCCTGTTCGTGCTATTAAGGCCGATCCACAGGAACCTTGCTTTACTTTTCCTGTTGTTGAACCTGGGCGGGATCGTGGTCGAGTGAATCAACATGCTAAACCTGTTCGCAGCCCTGCAACTGTTGGGAGGCGCCGATTACCTGGCAGTGTTCCCGGTCGATCAGCTGCAGGCCCAGGCCCTCCTATATATCAATATGTACACCAACGGGTTCATGATCGCCCAGATATTCTATGGCGCCTGGTTGCTTCCTCTCGGCTATCTGGTCTAACGATCGAGCATCCTTCCCAGGCTGTTGGGGATCTTGCTCATCGTCGATTTTGGCTGATCACCAATGGAATCCCAAGCTGCTGATCCAAGGATACGGGAAACGCCACAGGATGTCTACAAAAAGTTGTACAAAATGACCATGGTGGGGGCAGCGGCATTCTGGTTAACGAACTTCGCAATTTCCCGGACCTCCATTGCCGCCGAATATGGGGCTGCTCTTTCGATCTCTTATCTCCCCATGATTGTTGAGTCTTTGATCGGTGGCCTGATCATCGGGTTCTCTGTCAGCTATCTCTTGCTTCGATTTTTTGACGACATTCCAACGAAGAATCCAATATTGAAATCGGTGATGCTCAGCTTGATCGCCCTAATCATCGTCACGATCTTGCTCGAAGGTCCTGCACGTTTTCTCACGATGGGTGATGCCTCGCGTTACTTCCTTATCGGTGCATTGTTCAACGTTCTGAGGATTCTTGCTCTTGGAATGGCAATTGGTTACCTGCATGATAAACTCCAAAGGGAGGCTTCCGTCAAACGCTGACCTCGACCATCATGAACGGCGAGATGGGTCTACCCCGGACCCTGTTCGCGCAACTGAGGCAGGGACCGTTTCGCCCCCAACTCAGGGACTATACTATCGTATGGAAATGAGGTGCAGGCATAGGCTGAAGGACACATAGAATAGTCAGATGAAGGTATCAAAACACCGTTATTGACTCAGATTGTGAACAGACAAGATATAATGGGGGCATGGACAGGAAGAGAACTCTCCAAAACATCGACTGGCCAGAGTATCAGGATTTCTTACAATGGAAAGATGTGGGCGAATTTCTTGGCAGAGGGCGTCGAGATGGCCCGCACTCCTTCACTTTCTTTAACAAATTTAAAGGAATACCATTAAGTGACTCAATGCATATTTTCAATTAATGTCCTCTTTGTCGCCACCTATGGTTCCTCCAATACATGGGGATATGCATGGTCGGAGTTTAAATGAAAGTCTAATAGAAAAGCAAACTGCTTCGCAACAAAAATCAGACGACAATCTTTTCAGTCCCTCAGCGAAAGAATCTAGAGCTATTCGTCGCTGGATAGGAATCGGCATGGCCATCACTCTGCTAATTGTAGCTATCGCGTTTTTACTGGGCTAGTGTGAGCATGGGCAGGTATCTGTCTATATGAATGGCTGACGGCTTTTTTATACAAAGCTAAGTACGAGCTATTTGGCACAAAACAATAGACGGACCCAACGCTCAAACCAACGGTGATTCATAATACGAATAAACTGGATATTGTTAGAAGTGGACAGGGGGGGATTTGAACCCCCGGCCTCTACCATGCCAAGGTAGCGATCTTCCAGCTGATCTACCTGCCCAGTGTTACCTGGCAAAGAGATGCCCCTAATTAAAGGTTTTCATGACGTCCCAGACCTTGGAACCTGATGCAGCCTCAGGAGAGCATTATCTGCTTGCCCGTCGATGCGCCCATCATGGAGCTGCACGAGAAGATGCCCCGCCTCGTCCGACGCCTGGGCGGGGATCTGTACGGTGTTGCCGACCTCAGCCTGGCTCGGGATGAGATGCTGAGGCAGGGCGGCATCGACGCGGACGATTACCCGAGAGCTGTCGTCGTCGGCATCCGGCTCATGGATAGCATCGTCGACCAGCTGCGGGAGGGTCGGGAGACCAGGGCCGTGGCGGTGACCTACCAGACCGAATGCTACGAGTATGTGAACCGTCGGTTGAACGATATCGCCTCCCGCCTGGCCTCGACGCTCCAGTCCGCCGGATACAAAGCGCTGCCCGTTCCCGCGAGCGAGCGCATCGATGACGAACGCGTCTGCGCCATGTTCTCCCACAAGCTCGCTGCCCATCTGGCTGGCCTGGGGTGGATCGGCCGCAGTTGCTTGCTGATCACACCGCAGTTCGGCCCCCGTGTTCGGTGGGTCTCGGTGCTTACTGACGCGCCCCTTCCGGCCGGCACCCCTCTGAGTGAGGCATGCGGCTTCTGCCGCGCCTGCGTCGATGCCTGCCCGGCGAAGGCGATCAAGGGTCTGGCGTTCAGGGAGGTTGAGCCGCGGGAAGCTCGCTATGACGCCCTAGCCTGCCAGAGCTATCTTCACGAGCTGGAGAACAGGAAGGAGCGGGGGGCATGTGGCATGTGCATCGCCATGTGCCCTCATGGGCGGAAGAGAAGTGTCTAGATATCCAGCTTCCTCTGGAAGCGCATCTTCTCGCCGGGGACGTTGGTCGGGTACTCCCCGTTCAGGCAGGCCAGGCAAAGGTCGTTGTCGGGGATCCGCAGCGCCTCCTCTAGACCCTTGAGCGATATGTAACCGAGACTGTTGGCGGTTAGGTACTCGGCGATCTGCTCGACTGTCTTGTTGTTGGCGATAAACTGCTCCCTGGTCTTCATGTCGATGCCGTAGTAGCACGGCGCACGGACAGGCGGACAGCCGATGCGGACATGGACTTCCTTGGCCCCACCCCGGCGAAGCATCTGCACGATCTTGCGCAACGTCGTCCCCCGGACCATGGAATCGTCGACTACCACGACCCGCCGCCCCTCGATGGTCGATTTTATCGGATTGAGCTTTATGCTGACTCCTTCCTCCCGCTGGGCCTGCTCGGGCATGATGAAGGTGCGCTCGACATAACGATTCTTCATGAGCCCCTCGTCATAGGGGATGCCGGACGCCAAGGAATAGCCGAGAGCGTGGGCGCGCCCGGAATCGGGGACCGGTATCACCACATCGGCCTTCGCCGGCTGCTCTCTCGCCAGCACTTTACCGATGGTCTTGCGGACATCGTACACCTCACGGCCGTCGATCACCGAGTCTGGGCGGGCGAAATAGACCCATTCGAACATACAGTGGGCGCGGTGGGCGGGACCGGCCATACGGGAAGGTATGATACTGTCCTTGGTGATCTCGACTATCTCTCCGGGCAGGATGTCGCGGATGAACTCCCCCTGGAGGACGTCGAAGACTGAGGACTCGGAAACGATGCAATAACCATGGGAGAGCTTGCCGACGCACAGCGGGCGGAAGCCCAGGGGATCGCGCACCCCGAACACGCGACCGCCGACCATTATGACCAATGAATAGGCACCATCCAGGAACTTCATGGTGGAACGGATCGCCTTGACCGGGTCCCCACCCTGCTTGAGTTCGTTAGCCAGGATCCGAACGATGATCTCGGAATCGGTGGTGGTGAGGAAGGCCCACCCGATGCTCTGGAACTTGGCCCTCAGCTTCGCTGAGTTGACGATGTCACCATTGTGACCCAGCGCCACATCCCCGGACGACGAGGTGACGACGATGGGCTGGGCGTTCTGGGAACAGGCCGATCCGGTGGTGGCATAGCGAACGTGACCGATGCCCATCTGACCCTTGAGGGCCTCGAAATCCCTGCCGGCCAACACTTCATGGACCAGCCCGGCAGCCCTTACATAGGATGTGTTGATACCATCAGAAACAACGACACCAGCGGCCTCCTGGCCACGGTGCTGGATGATCCTTAGAGAACGTTTCAGCTCGGGAGCGGCGTTGGTGTCCAACGCCATGGCGACAACCCCGCAATAATGCCCGGGTTTGTCGTCCATGCTCTCGAACATGGACTTAGTGCTGCTTGGCCCAGGAATAGGACCTCAACCTCGCGGTCTTTCCGTATCCGCAGGAAGCGCAGACTCCCTTCTGCATGTTGTACGCGCTCTTCCCGCAGCGGCGGCAGGGGATGTGTGACTTGCCGCTCGACCTCTTACCCATTGACGGAGTGCCTTTTCCCATTTCCTCATCTCCTTACGGTGAAATGTAAATGACGTTGTCCCCGCGCACGATGGTCACATCGAGCTTTCTCACCACTTCGTTGTTGATGAGCTCTTCCGCGTTCTTAAGGACCAGGTTCATGTGCGGGTCGTATCCGTCCAGGACACCCCGGTACTCCCTGTTTGCCTTCAGCTCGACGATCACGGGACGGTTGATCGCCTGGTTCAGAACGGTCAGAGGTTTCTGCATGTTACAGCCACCAATCTGCCCCATAAACCGAGGACTATTTTAAAGTTGCTAGGTCTAGGACTAGATGAATGCCCCGATGGCCGGGGCGTCCAGTCGGTCCATGTCATAGGAGATTATGCCCTCGATCATGCCCTGCCGGTCGAGCTTCCCGCCGCGCATATATGTGACCAGGGAGGAGCGCCACAGCAGGTCCAGCGCCGCTGCCGCGAGAGCACCGTAGTAGGTATTCGCCAAGTGGTCCTCATATCCGTAGTCATCGACGAGGTAGCAGGCGTAGCCGAACATCGAGTCCCTGCGGTTCAGTGTCCCCATGTACGCTCGGAAGACGTCCACGCCCTCGCCCTCGGGAGCTAGAAGCGGCACCTGCCGGGGATCGATGGAACGAACGGGGGTGAGGCCACCGTCATCGTTCATCACCGACCACTCGACCTTTCCGTTCCTCGACAGCATCAGGTTCCACCCGCCCCGGGGGTCGCAGTACACCGGAGCGGAGAACACATCCTCGGCGCTCAACGATTCCAGACCGGTCTCCCGGGCCGACTCCTCTAGCTCCTTGCGCTCATACTCCGCGCCCTTCAAGGGGGCGGGTAATGCCTCCATCTCGTCGTCTTCGGCCGAGAGGTCGAGAACCTTAGCTAGGTACTGCACGTCGGCCATCTCCCCGATTCGGGCGACGGCGTTGCGGCGCAGGACCTCCGGTGCGCGGTAGATGCCAGCATCGACGGCGTTGGTCTCGAACTCGCGGTAGACCTCCCTCGACTCCTGGAGGGTACGCACCAGTACCTCACGGTTATCGGCGATCATCTTACCACCGACCACCAGGGCGTCCTCCTTCCCTCCGTACCATGCTCCCCGACACGAGAGGTCGAGCTCGACCTGGACCCTGGTGCCGACATAGATGTGGAAGGGGAACTGGCGGCAATAGTGCGGACGATCGGAGTATATCTGACACCGGCGGCTGGGGGTGAGGAAGGTGCACGGTCCCTCTCCGCCCTTGAGGGCCAAGGCCACGTGGCGGTGGGGCTCGGCCTTCATCACCACTCGCGACGGGTGGTTCTTCTTGAAGAAGGGGACCTCATGGGGCAGTACTTCGGCCTGGCACAGGCAGCATAACCCGCACTTATCATCACAGGTGAAGCTCCTGCCCTCCAGCTCCGACATATCAACATCTAGCTCAAGCAACGACGTCCCTGCCTGCCCTCTCTCCGGTGACGCTCCCGTCCTCCACCACCACGCTCCCGCGCACCATGGTGGCGTGGGGGAAAATCGCGTCGAATCCCTCGTAGAGGGTCCAGCCGCACTTGCTATGGAGGTTATTAACCTTTATGCCGGCCATGGTCCGCGTATCAACGATCATGAGGTCGGCGTCCCGACCTTCCTCGATCCGCCCTTTGTTGAGGCCAAACGTCTCTGCCGGCCGCTCGGCCATCGCCCGGACCAGGACGTCCAGCGGCAGCAGGCCCTTCTTCACCAAAGCGAGCATGAGGGGGACCTGGGTCTCTACACCAGGCATTCCCGAAGGGGCCGCGGAGAACTCCTGCTCCTTGTCCTCGATAGTATGCGGGGCGTGGTCCGACCCGAGCATCTCGATCCGTCCGGCGATGAACGCCTGCAGTAGTGCAAGGCGGTCCTGCTCGGTGCGCAGGGGAGGGTTGACCTTGGCGTACGGTCCCCTCTTCGAGTCACGGTCCAGGAGCATATGGTGCGCGGCGATCTCCTTGTCAAGGCCAAGCTCCTGGGCCGTGAGGAGCCCCTCGGCCGAGGAGACATGGCAGACGTTGATCCGACAGCCCAGAGCCGGGAGCTTCCGGATGGCCGACACCTCGGCCTTGGACGGCCGGTTCTTTAGATGATCATAGAGGTTATGCTCCATCTCGGAACCGATGAGGGCCTCGTCCTCAGCGTGCACGCTGAGCACCTTGCCCGTGGCCTTCACCGCCTGACCGATGTGCAGCATGTCCCTCTCCTCGGTCACCAAGAGCTTGCCGGTCGAGGACCCCATGAACATCTTGAAGGCTATGGCATGAGGGGCCATCCCCTCCAGCTTGCCGCCTGGAACGCAGCCAGCGAACAGCCCGTAGTCGACCCAGGCCTTACCGGCCACGACCTCCATCTTCTCTTTGAGGTCGATGAGCTTGACCGCCGGAGGTAGAGTATTGGGCATGTCCAGCACGCAGCCTACCCCTCCGCAGGCGGCGGCCAGGGTTCCCGTGGAGAAGTCCTCCTTGGCAGTCAACCCGGGGTCGCGGAGATGGACGTGGGGATCGATCGCCGCCGGGAGCACAAGCATGTGCCGACAGTCCAATCGTTCCTCGCCCTTGAGGCTCTTCCCCAGCTCAACTATCCTGCCATCCTCGATGCCTATGCACCAGTTGGACAATCTGCCGCGAACGAAAGCGCGGCCTTCAACGACAAGCTCCATGAGTGATCTCCTTTCTGACCACCTTGCCCCGGGGGCTCTCCTCAGCGAAGATCTCGCCCTCGAAGCGGTAGAGCGTGGTGCGCCGGTCGAGCCACATGTCGGGACCCATGCCCGCCTTCATGCACACCTGCCCCAAGAACTCTTCGGCGTCCCATCCCCACTCCACCGGCACCTGTGGCAGTAAAAGGCCGCGGTAGGGTCCGAACTCGGCGATCAGGCCGTCCCTTCCCACCTTGACCATCTTGGGAAGGTCCCTACGGTCGCCCACCTTGATCTCCTCGGGGGGCGTGAGCACCGTCACCTCAATGACGTTGATATCGAGCTCATCGGCCTGAAGGTCCTCGAAGCGGGGATCGTGGCAGGCGTGCTGGGCAGCCTGCAGGATCGCCGATGCCAGGGAGAAGATCGGCTCGGGGAAACCGATGCATCCCCGCAGCAGATGGCCTGGGTATGAGCTTATGGTCACGAACACCCCACGCTTGTCGCGAAAGCTCTCCGGTGCGTCCACGTGACCGTCGTCCTCTCCCCTGGCCTCGGCCTCCACCGCCTGCCTGGCCATCCTGACCGCCAGCTCACCCTCGCTGTCCTTCATATCTAGACCCAAGAAAGTGAAGCGATGGGGACATTTATCATAGTTGCGAGGGACACTCTGCCTCGGGAAGGACCAACGTATTTCTACCGCCCGTTCGCATCCTAACGCCATGGCCATGGAACGTGCGCGGGACATCTATGTCGAGGAGATCATGAGCAAGGTGCCAGTCGTCGGCAGTCCCGACCTTACGGCCAGGGATCTTGCCGTCCTGATGAGGGCCATGAAGGTCGGTAGCGTAATCATCATCAAGGACGGGTGCCCCATGGGCATCGTCACCGAGCGGGACTTCGTCGAAAAGCTGGTCGCCGAGGACCTGCAGCCGGGAGAGGTGAGAGCGGAGGACATCATGTCCGCCCCGCTAGTCACGGTGAAGCCCCGGGAGAGCGTGGCCGAGGCCGGGCGTAAAATGGCTCGCCTCCAGCTGCGCCGGTTGCCGGTGGTGGTGGACGGTCGTCTGATGGGCATGCTCACGGAGAACGATATCACCCGGCTGTCGCCCTCCCTGATCGAGATCACCCGGGAGTGGAAGAACATCAACGCTCCGGCGGAGGATATCAGGGAGGCGGAATCCCTCATAGGCTACTGTGAAAACTGCGGCAACTACTCGTACAATCTGAAACAGACCGGGATGGCGTCCGGCCGCGGTCCGCTGCTGTGCGCGGAGTGCCGCGAGATTTTCGTCCAGGACCCGATCGAATGATCTAGTCCAGAGCGATCTTACGCAGCCCGGCCTCCGGCGGCTCCTTCTTGGTCTCCAGGTCCTGGACCATATTGATCTGGGCGTCCAGCAGGGAGCGCACCAACATCAAGGTCTCCCGCTTGGCGGCCAGGTAGTGCTGCTTGACATCCTCGGGGACCATGTCTCGCGGAATCATGGAGTCCACGGCCAGGACGATCTCGGTGCTCGCCCTGACCAGATGGTCGCGAGTCTCTTTGGAGAACATTGTCTCTCCCATCCTCTCGGCATCGAACCTGATGCGCCTCTGACGGGTCATCTCGTCCTCGACCTCCTGCTCATTTTGTCCGGTGTTTTCCTCCATCCCTATCACTCCTGAACATGATCAGCAACCGACCGTCCTTGAACTCGGCCTTGCTGGGCTCCCTCCTAGCGAATGTTGTCGGAAGGGCGATGGACCGTCGATAGTGCCCCACCTCCACCAGCAGGTTATCGCCAGACATATACAGGTTGACGGTATCCTTCATGGTGAAGGGGAGCTTCAGCGATATAATGTCCATGCCGTCGTTGGAATATATGTCCATCGGCTTGTCGGTGGAGAAGTGGGTGACCGGGTCGACATCCCCGAACACCATGTTTCCCAGCGTCTCCAGTGACTTGATCCCGACCAGCTCCAGGGGGAGCTGGTAGGCCTTGAGCACCTTGAGAGGGTTGAAGGACTCGTTGATGATCTGCATGTACTTCTCCTGCTCTTCCATCTTCCCCTTGAAGTAACCATCGCTGCCCTCGGGTATCAGCCGGTTGACTACAAGGCAATCAACGGTGAGGCCATAGAGGCACATGTAGGTGAACGCCCGCTTGGTCTCATTTATGACCATCTTCTCCGGGTTCACCACCAGGCGGACGGAAGTTATCTCGGAGTCCATCAGGATCTTCTGGACCGATTGCATCCTGGACCCCAGGACCTCGAGGTCCTTGAGCAGTTCGTCCGAGGGCAGGGGGGTGCTCATCACCTTACCCACGGTGACGCGCGCGAAGCGGAGCATGTTCTTGACCACGCCATACAGCCGGTCGGTGTACCACTCCGAGACCTCGGGGAAGCTCAGCAGCCGGAGCGTCTCTCCGGTGGGGGCGGTGTCCATCACGATCACGTCGTAGGCATCGCGGTTGTAGAAGTCATCGATGTAGAACAGGGCAGACATCAGCTCCATGCCCGGCATGACGGCCATCTCCTTCGACGTGATCCCGTCCATCCCCTGGGACATGAAGAAGTCAGAAACATACTTCTGGACCTCCTTCCACCGGGTCTCCAGCTCATGGAGCATGTCGATCTCGATGGCATCGAGATTCTTCTCGACCCTGGTTATGCTGCCCGACAAGGGCACCTCGAGGGAGTCGGACACCGAGTGGGCCGCATCCGTGGACATCAGAAGGGTTCGGTAGCCCATCCGGGCGGCTCGCAGGGCGGTGGCAGCGGCGACCGAGGTCTTCCCCACTCCACCCTTCCCAGTATAGATTATCAACCTCAACGCTTCACCGAACTTATCCTATCTTAGTCCATATACTTGAAGGATGCGCATGGAGGTTGGCATGGCCACCAGCGAGGCGGTGAAGAAGGGGCTCGCGCCCCGAAGATAAAAGTTAGTGCCGGGGATGGGCTTTGAACCCATGACCTACGGATCTCTCGGACCCTGGCGCAGGGCCAGGACCTTATGAGTCCGTCGCTCCACCAGGCTGAGCCACCCCGGCATTGTTCAGATTCAGTCTACGTTTTCGAGATTCTCCTCGCTCTCCGCGGGCTCGGAGACCTCTTCCTCCGCCGGGGCCTCTTCCTCAGCGGGGGCTTCCTCCGCCGGAGCCATGGCGGCCTGTGCTGCCGCCTGCTCCGCCGCTTCCTGGCCGAATCTCTCTTGGATGCTCGGCTCGTCGGCGGCCGCAGTACCGGCCTCCAGGACCTCGCTCCTGCGGACCTCTATCCTCTTGATAGGGATGATGACCTTGGCTGCGTTGGATAGGTCCTTGGACAGATCACCAGTGATGATGGCCTTCACCAGTTCGGACACTGTCATGTTGGCTGCCAGGTCCGTGAGGGTGCTGGTCATGATGTTCCTAATAGCGGTTTCCTGTGCCGCCTGGATCCTCTGCTCAGTGATGCTCATCGGCTTGATGCGGACCTTGAACCCGTCCTTGGTGCGGACATCGACGACGTGGTCGGTCTTGGTCCTCTTCCTCCGGGTGAGCCTGCGGACGTAGTCGCTGGTGAGGTCATGGCCGATGAAGGTGGTGTGTGCCTCCAAGCCGCGAACGTCGTTGACGCTGAAGCGGATCTTGATGTGCATTTTGGAGAAGTCGCCGGTCAGCTCGTGGACGGTGACCTCGCTGATCCTTCCCATCAGCGCAGCAGGGTCGGAGCTGGGGGTCTCGCCGAGCTCTACCTGGTTGAACATCCGGGGAGCATATAGCTTGTACCACTCCTTTGCCTTCCACTTGTCCTTGACCTTACGCGCTGCCGTCTTCGCCTTCTTAACCGCCATGAGTAAACCTCCGTGATCGTGCAGCGGTCCACAACATTATGGGGCCGTCATGCTCGGGTGAACGGGATAAAGGTCGAAGGTACCACTTTTATAAAAACTTTTGCGTGCCCCCGCGAGGGGTCCCTCTGCCTTATCGGAAGATCGATACTACCCTTCATGACCTTGCGAGCAGATCGCTCAGTTCGGGGTCCCGATCGACGGATCTTGGATTACTTCGTCTTCGCGGGCTTCTTCGCGGCGGGCTTAGCAGCCGGCTTGGCGGCGGTCTTCTTGGGCGCAGCCTTCTTCGGCGCGGCAGCAGTCTTCTTCACTACCTCCTTCGCCTCGGTCTTCTTTGCCTCGACCTTCTTGGGCGCAGCCTTCTTCGGCGCGGCAGCCTTCTTGGCGGCCGGCTTGGCGGCGGTCTTCTTGGCCACCGGCTTCGCTTCGGCCTTCGCCTTCTTGGGCGCAGCCTTCTTCGGCGCGGCAGCCTTCTTGGCGGCCGGCTTGGCGGCGGTCTTCTTTACTGGAGCGGCGGTGACCTTGCCCTTCGCGGCGGGCTTGGTAGGCTTAGTTGCGGTTTTCGTAGGCATTTTTATCTGGAAAAGGACATTGCACTTCTTATTCAATATCTTTTCTATCTCAGTTGAGAATATTAACTGTTAAGGGTGCTGGTCGGAAACATATATTTCGATTCTAAAATCATAGAATATACGCTGGCCATTTTTGGCCTAGCCAGATTATTATTAGTTATGAAAATAAAATAAAGAAAATGAGCGGGAAAGCGTTTGAAAAGGGAGGGACGAGCCTCCGTTCGGCCCTTAGATCTTCGCCGGGATCTCTTGGAGATCGAGGCCGAGCTTCTCCTTGGGCACGCCAAGAGCGAGGCCATAGAGCTGGGCCAGGTGGATTACCGGGATGTCGTATCCCTTGACGTCCTTCTGGGTCCTGTCGAACTGCAGGTGGCAGAACGGGCAGACATCGATGATGTACTGGGCACCCACCGCCTTCATGTTCTTCAGCTTCTCCTCGGTGAACTTGGTGGCCAGGGCAGGGTTCCCGGACCGGACGCCGCCGCCGGCGCCGCAGCACATCATCTTGTCCTTGTAATTCACGCTCTTGGCGCCGGTGACCTCGACCAGCTCATCGAGCAGCTTGGGACGCTCGGGGTCGTCCAGGGCCTTGATGTTGCTGGGCTTGAGGAAGTGGCAGCCGTAGTGGACGGCGACCTTGAGGTCGAGGGGGTTCTTCACGTGGGACTTGATGTGGTCCAGGCCGATCTCCTTGTAGAAGACTTCAGCGAAGTGGTGGACCTTGACGTCCCCGTTGTACTCCAGACCGACCTCCCTTAGGATCTTGTTGACGGCGCGGAGCTTCTCCGGGTCGTTGTGCAGCACGTGGGCGGCATCGAACAGCGATCCGTAGCAACCGTTGCAGATGGTGATTATGTCCGCACCCTTGTTCTGGGCGAGAGCCAGGTTCCGGGCGGCGATGGCCAACCAGGCGTCGGTCTCGAAGGACTTGATCACACCGGGGGCGGGGCAGCAGCCTGCACCCTCCAGCTCCACGAGCTCCAGGCCCAGCTCCTTGCAAACGGCACGGGTGGAGGACTCGATCCCAGGGTACCTGGCGGGAGCCACGCAACCGAGGAACAGCGCGTACTTCTTAGCCATTTCAAGCACCTCCGATGAGCTTGTCGAATCCGGTGGCCTTCAGGACCTTCTGGAAGTCCTCGAGGGCTTTCTTGTCGCCCAGGGTGTTCACTGGGCGGCGGGACAGGCCCAGCTTCTCGCGGGCGTCCTCGTACTTGGCGTTGAGGGGGATGGTAGCGCCGTTGGCCAGGAGGTACTCTCCAACCTTGCGGTGCTCCTCGGACATTATGCCCTCCTTTACCGCCATGTTCCTCAGGACGGTGATTATGTCGACGATCTCGACACCACGGGGGCAGCGCTCCATGCAAGTGTAGCAGGTGGTGCACATCCACAGGTCGGGGGACTTCAGGACGTCGTCCTTCAGGCCCAGCTGGGCCTTGCGGATGAGCTTTCTGGTCCGGTACGAGGTCATGCGACCGGAGGGGCAGCTGCCAGTGCAGGTACCGCACTGGAAGCACATCATCAAGGTCTCGCCGCCGTGTTGCTTCTTCACGGCCTCGGCGAAGTCTGCGCTCGGTTCCTTAGGAGATGACAATCAATTCACCTTGAGCTGAGTCAAGGCTCGACGTTATATAAACTTAAGGAAAAAATGGGGGCCGTATAACCTAAATGGGTTATACCCTCCGTCCGACCTTCCTCAGCGCCGTCACCAGCCGACGCACCCGAGGGGTCTCCCGGCGGTACACAGCGTTAATCTGGTGGACCAGCCTGGAGGGGTCTGTGTCGCTCCTGACCTTGAGCCCCTTCCTCAAGGCTAGGGACTCGTTGATGAAGTAGCTTAGCCCGGAGGAAGCCATCTGCTCAGCGGAGCGGAAGGTGCGCACGACGGCGTACTCCATACCGATGCTCTCCAGATGCCGGAACCCGATCCTCTGCGCCCCGTACATGCACCTGGCGTAGCGGGGCCCGCGATCGACGTGAAGGAGGCGGTCGGTGGCGACCTCCTGCCAGCTCACACTCTCAAGGTCGAAGAGGTACATCGGGTCGTCAAGGACAATGATGTCCATCAGCCCCGCCCGGAAGTCCTTGAGGTTGCGCTGATCGTCGGAGATGATCAAGTCGCATTCACCATCTGGGTCAGCCGCAGTCATTGCGGCGAAGAGCATTTCCTCGGTGATGACCGTCCCCCCGATCACCGTTCCGCCGGTGGAAGCCACCCGCTTGCTCAGGGCGATGTACTCGAGAGCGATACGCTCCCCCTCCTCGTTGAGGTCAGTCCCCCGGGGGCTTGCCGACAGTAGCGCCGTCCCCGCCTTGGCCTCGATATGGGCGAGGTGGCGGTTGAGCACCGGAGCGGCAATGCCGAGGCGAGCCGCGGCCCGGTTCTGGCTTCCCTCCTCGTAAACCGCCCGGAGGACCTCCAGCTGTCGGGTGGTCAGAGTGGCCTTACCTACCCTGAGGGTCACCGCAGGCTCCAGCTTCAGTTCGTGGGCAGTCATCCGTCGAGTGATGGTCAGGCGAGGATATGAAATCCGCCGGAACTCCGGCGGTTGTTGGGGAAACCTTTTCTATCCCCCTCCTATTGGGCGGGGGGATGAGAAACCGAACGCTTGTGCTTGGCATAGGGAGTCCGATCATGTGTGACGACGCCATCGGCCTGAGGGTCCTGCAGGAGCTTAAGAACCGGGGGACTCCGGATGTGGACCTCGAGGAGGCCTGCGTCAGCGGGCTGGACCTCATCGAGATCATGCTCGACTACGAGCTGGTCATCGTTGTCGATGCAATCATCAAGTCGGGTCATCCCGCGGGCACGATTATGGTGTTGTCCCCCGAGGATTTCAGCGATACCGTTCATGGCACCAACCCCCACGAGGCCAACGTGGCCACCACCCTGGCGCTGGGGAGGACCTTGGAGCCTGACAGGTTCCCCAAGAAAATTTTGTTCGTGGCGGTGGAGGCGAACGACGTGTTCACCGTCAGCGAGGAGATGACCCCCGAGGTGGAGGCAGCCCTCGGCTGCACAGTGGACAAGGTCCTCGAACTCATCGCCCAAAATTGATTACATATCTAGGTCTTCAAGGCTACGGGCCTGGACCTCGCTCTCCTTGCCCGGCGCATGCATGGCGATGGCCAGCTTGTTTCGCACCAGGACCTGCTGGGCGACCTTGAGGACGCTCTCCTCGGTCACCGCTTCCATCCGGCACAGCGTTTCCTCGGGAGTGAGCACCTCCCCACTGGCCATGAACACCTCGCCCAGGCGGACCATCCGGGACTCGGTGCTCTCCAGCCGGCGGACGTACGCTCCCTTCCAAAGGTTCTTGGACCTCTGCAGCTCGCCCTTCTCCAACCCCTCGGCTTTCAGCCGTCCGATCTCCTTTGCCACCAGCCTGGCCACCTTCTCCTGGTCCTTCACCGCGGTGTTGTAGAACACGCTGAACGAACCACAATCGGTGTAGCTGCCCGATGACGCATATATCTCGTACACCAGGCCGGAACGCTCCCTGATCTCCTGGAACAGGCGGGAGGATGTGCCCATTCCCAGCAGGGATGCCAGCAGACGCTGGGCGAAACGGTCGGGGTCCACCGCGCTCAGGCCGGGGAAGCCCAAGCCCACGTAGGCTTGCTTGTCATCGCGGGGGAACACCCTGAACTGGGCCATGGGGGCGGGGGCATCCCTGGTCCCCGAGGACCTCTTGACGTCAAGATCATCGAACGAACGGGAGGCCCACTCCATCACCTGTCCCTCATTGACGTTGCCCACCGCCACCACGGCCATCTTGGGAGGCCTATAATGAGATTGGAAGAAGGAGCGGATGTCCTTGTCCGATAGCGAGGACACCGTGCCCACCGAACCCGCTTCCGAGCGACCCATGGGATGGTTGCCCCATAGGGTTTCATTGAAGAGCACGTGGATGTTATCCTCAGGGTCGTTCTCCAGCATCCTGATCTCCTGGATCACCACGTTCCGCTCGGTAGCAAGGCAATCCATGGACAGAAGGGGGTGCAACACCATGTCCGCCAAGATGGCCTCACCGACCTCCACCGTCTCCTCCAGGGCGTAGGCCTGGTAACTAGTGACCTCCTTGGTGGTGTAGCCGTTCTGCTCCCCGCCCGCCGCCTCTATCTCCTCGGCCATCTGCCGGGCGGTGCGGTTCTCGGTCCCCTTGAACAGCATGTGCTCCAGCATGTGAGCGATACCCGCCTGCTCGTCGGTCTCGTCTCGGGAGCCCGTGCCGAAGTACACCGAGAAGGACGCGGAATGAGCAGAGGGGAGACACTCCACGATCACCGGAATGCCTTCAGGAGTGCGATGGGTTTGTATCTGGTCGGCCATGGGCGTTCATGGCCTTACCGAGGGCATATTACTTTCCATCGGTTCCCTGACGACCTTCAGGGAGGCTTGACGAGCATGACATGGGCGCCTATGTCCGTCCTGACAGGATGGGTAATGGGGAGTCTCGATCATGGGGGGCTCGGAGAACTGGCCGACGGATGATCGATCCCTGCCTGGGTCAGGCTGGTTTTTACCAGCCAAATATTATATAGATACATGGCGATTCTTTTTGGCCTGCCATGGAGAAGAAGAAAATTATCAGAAAGGTCTGCCTCCTTGGGGACGGGGGAGTCGGAAAGACGAGCCTGATAGGCAGGTATGTCCTCAATAGCTTCAGTGACAATTATATTATGAGCTTCGGTACCAAGGTATCCAAGAAAGTAATCGAGCTTGATGATGTCCAACTAACGCTCATGATATGGGACATCCTTGGTCAGAAATCCCAGAAGGCGCTCCATGGCGCCTATTACAACGGCGCTAACGGCGCCCTCCTAGTATGCGACAACTCCCGGCCGGATACGCTGTTGAAACTGCCGGAGTGGAAGCGTGACCTCGAGGAGGTCACCGGAACCGTGCCGCTCATCCCACTTGTGAACAAGGCCGACCTGCCCTCATCCTTGGGCGCCGAGGAGGTGGGCGAGGTCAAGAAGGTCCTCGGCAACGATTTTCTGTACACCAGCGCTAAGACCGGGGCTGGGGTCCAGGACGCGTTCGAGCGTCTCGGCAGGCAGATCTTGGGGGTGTCCCCCTGAACCCTTTCTTCGTCATGCCCGCAGCCGCGCTGTTCTCCCTCCGGGAAGAGCTGGAGCTACTTGCCGAGGAGCATGCGGGAGAGACCCTGGAGCGCACTGGTTTCAAGGCCGGGATGACTCTGGTGTCCATCCTCGAGGTTCCACCCACTTCCCTGGAGCACTTCCCCGAGGTGTTCACGCAGCTGTGGTCGGAGAGCGGACTGTCGCGCTCCAGCGTGGTGAAGGCGACCGCCGAAGAGATCGTGGTGACCTTTGATGAGTCGGTAGAGGCAGCGAGGGGACGCAAGTGCGACTTCACCCGCGGCTACCTGGCAGGGATCGTGTCGGGCCTCCTGGGTCGCCGGTACCAGGCTACTGAGATGGCCTGCATGTCCCAGGGCGCCGAGAGGTGCACGCACCAACTGACGCCGTCGGACGTTCTGCTGGTCAGTAAGCACCGCCCTACCGCCCAGGCTGGCCGCAGGTATAAACTGGAGTCGGGCTGCTCATACCTCATTGAGTCGGAGGACGCACGCGAGGCGTTCGAGATCATGTCCGATTACCTGGCCCACGGCAGCCCAGGACTATGCATCTCCCGGGAGTTTCCTGAAAAGCTGCGCAAGGCCTTCGACCTGGATGGTGCACGGATGATCTGGCTCTCCTACGAGGGGGAGAAGGGCAACTCTTTGGAACCGACGAACATCCCTCTAATCTACAGCGACATAAAAGCGTTCCTGGAGCAGAATTCTGGGGCGGTCTTTCTCATCAGCGGCCTCGAGTACCTGGTCTCGCAGACCAACTTCGTCAAGATCCTCAAGTTCGTTCAACTGCTGTCCGAGGCGGCGGCGGTGACCGACTCAATCTTCCTCCTACCGATAAGTCCGGGCGCGCTCAGTACCCGTGAGGTCAAGATGCTCGAGCGGGAGTTTCGGGACATCGGGGGCGCTAACGGCCGCTTCGGTCGTGCCCGCTCCGGCGGCGCCGAGGCCGGAAAGTGACTTCTCGGGCAAGGGTCCCGCGCAACAAGGCCAGGAGGCAGCCTTCGAGGTCAGAAAACAGGGGGAAACCCTTAAATTCGGGGTCCTAATTACATCGATTCATGCATCTCGTTCCTAAGAAGTTCTTCATCAGTTCTGGCTGCGCCGTGAGCAAGGTCTCCGACCTCAATGCCTTCGATAAGGCCCTGCTCGAAGCCGGCATCGGTGAACTGAACATCGTCTCTGTTTCCTCCGTTCTCCCGGTGGGAGCCGAGCAGGTGGGCATCAGGGAGTTGCCCATGGGAGCGGTCACCCACTGTGTGCTCGCACAGATGAGGGGTGGAGAGGGCGAGATGATCTCCGCCGGCATCGCCTACGGGTTCCGCAAGGACGGACGGGGCGGGTACGTGGCTGAAGGGCACATTCACGGATCCAAGAAGGCCCTCCGTGAGATAATGGAATGGAAGATGGACGAGATGGCTAAGCTGCGGGGGATCGAGATGGAGACCATCGAGTATCGCATCGAGGAGCTCTCCGTACCCATGGACAACTATGGGGCCTGCGTCGCCGCTCTGGTCTTCGTTGAATACTAGATGCTGGGAGTAATCGTCTGTCCGCGCTGCACCCAGGTGCAGGGAGCGGACCTTTCCTCAGCCCGGGTCACCTGCCCGCGCTGCGGGCATAGGATCGAGGTGCGAAAGGCCAAGGTTTATTTTTCCACCGATTCCCCCAAGGAGCTGGCCGAGGGTGTCCGGCAGGTAGGGGAGCGGTTAGTCTATGACATAGAGAGGCCCGGCGCTCCCTCTCCCCCGATGGTAGAGCGAAGGACGGTCCGCGACCGCCAGGCGCTCCGTTCGCTAATTGTCCGAGCCATCGGTGAGCGCGGTGAGGCGTCCAGGGAGGATCTCAAGCAGGCACTGGGAGAGGTCGAGGAGGAGGAACTGGGGCGCGTCATCAACCTCCTCCTGGAGGCGGGCATCATGTATGAGGTCGGATCCGGTCGGTACCGGGCAGCATGAGGTCGCGATTCAGGAGGTACACCCCGCCCTGGCTGACCTTCTTGCTCGATTCCTCATAGCTCAGCTTGGTGTATACCTCGCTGAAAACCGGTGTACCCGCGGCATAGGAATCCCGATCGTAGGTCGTCTGGAAGGTGTAATAGTAATCGGCCAGATGAGTTCCGACCCCGTCATCGGTGAAGTCCACAAATCGGTTGGGACGGAAGACCAGGAAGTCCTTATTGACTACATCGATGGTCACGTTCTCCCCTCCTCCCGAGGCCAACGGGATGTATGCCTGGAGCCAGCCGTGCCCTCCCCAGCTGTCGTCGGCGCTGACGTAAAGTGCCCCCATCTGCAGCCATGCGGGAACCCCAGCGGCCCGGGCCAGGGAGCAGAACAGGATGGATTGGTCGTCACAATCCCCACTCCTTGTCACCAGGGTTTCCAGCGCGGTCTGTGGCTCCCCGCCCGAGGCAGCGGCCGAGTACCGCACGTTGGTCGTCATCCAGTCATAGATGTCTTTCAGCACCTGATACACGTTGGTCTCGTTGCCCACGATGGCCTGGGCCGTCGAGACGACCTCTGGAGAGGTCATGTCGATCATGTATCCTCCAGCGGTGAGGGGACCATTGGTCGCCTGCCATTCGTCATGCAGATACCTGTCCCGCAGCCCCTGGGGCACCTGATCGATGCCCAGAGAAGATTGGCGGTCAATGCTCCAGATGTGGGTGCGCACCGTTACCTGATAGGTGGCCGAGCAGGTCGTGGTCTCCCTGCCGGAAAGAGACGTTCCGTTCCACCCCACCCAGTTATATCCGTACCGGTCCTCGTGGAACGACACCTGGGGCGAATATAGGACTGAGCTCACGTTCTGAATGGAATAGCCGTTCTGAACGATGGATACGGGCTCGCAGATGTCGAAGTCGTAACTGATGATGTTTCCACCGTTGGCGTCAACGGTCAAAGACCTCTCAAGGGTGAAGGTCGCACTCTCAGGGTAACGGGGCCGGAACGGCGAGGTCATGAGATCGACGAAGAATGCCTGAACCGCTGGGATCAGCAGCACCAGGATGACTATCACCACGACGCCTGCCATCGCGGCCGCCCTGGCCGCCGGACGCCTCCTTTTCACCCGCTCCACGCCTTATAAACACGGGCTAGCAAGCTTTCAATCTTTCGTCCTGGGAACCTTTCTCGCTTTCTTAGGCTTGTTCTCCCCGAGCTTGACCAATGCTTCCCTGACGTAGAGGGGCAGCATCTTCTGATGCACGTAGTAATAATACAGCGCCACGAAGACGAAAGCAGCCACGAACAGTACGGAGGCCATTGCTCCGCTACCTACGAACGCCGTGCTAGACGGGGCGAGCATGAGGACATATGCTAAGTTAACAACCACGGCCTGGCCGAAGAACGGCCACGGAGTACCCCGCGCTACCCCCATGCCGATGGTCGTCCCGGTGGATATCTGCAGCAATGCCGTCATGATCGAGTACGCGACCATGATCGTAATCGCCAGGGCGTCGAACCCGGTCATGGTTAGCGCACGGTTGATCACCCCATAGGCCAGGGCGGTGGCCATGCCCGCGCTCAGCCCGAAGGCGTAGAATGGAGTGTCCGCCCTCCTCTGGAATCTGGGCATGTTCATGATCATGAGCTTGACCGCCTCCTCAAGGAGGAAGCCGACGAAGGCGTACTCGGCCGATAGGAAGATGGAGACGAGGTACAGCAGCGCGCCAATGACGATGCCCACAGTGAACATGCCGAAAAGCCTGGGATCGCTGAAGTAAGGCCGCTCGACCTTGGGATAGGTGTATCTCTGCAAAGTCCACAGCATCAATGCGATGGGAGGCGCAAAGCCGATGGCCGCCGCCACGTATGAGGTGAAGTCCATCCGTCAAGAGGACCGATTGTCACTATTTAAATTGATGTCTAGGTGACGAGCTTGTCGTAGTAGTGGGCTACTACGCAGGCCGCGGTGCACCTCCCGCATCGCTTGCACCTCTCCTCGTCCACCGTGAACCCATGGTCAATGGTTATGGCGCGGTCCTTACAATTACGCACACAGATGCCGCACTCGGTACACAGCTGGGCTCTCAGTAACGCCTTCCCTCCGGCCTCGAAGATGGCGTGGGCCTTCTCCGGCGTTGGCCCGGTGGCGACCATCTGGCCTCCACCGAAGACCTTAAGGGTGCAGTCCTTCGTCTTGACTAGGGCGATCTCGTACTCATGGGAGTACTTGACCTGGCCGATGGTCTTGAGCGACTCGACGACCCGGGAAAAGTCCCTCTTGCGGGGGACTGACAGCACCCCTTCAGCCGAGTACCCTCCGGTGAGGCAAGGGGACACGCCCTTGACCCACTTGAGGTCCAGCCGGTCGGAGCGGACCTGGGGGAGCCTGAGATGCACCTCGTCCGCCAACTGGCGCATCTTCCTCGGATACACCTTCCAGCGCCAGAAGCCATACTTGACGTATTCCTCCCCTCCCCCACAATCCCTCGACCACTGCCTGAGGTGCTCATCCCAGTCGGCATGGAGATCCGGGTGTATGCGCGCCGTGTTCCGCCACTCGCTCTCCAGGCAGGAGGGGCACAGGTAGCAACCGATCCGCTCATAGTCCATCTCATAGAGGGGATTGTAATCGATGTTTCTCCACCAGATGTATCCCCACACCTCCGCCGCTCTCCACTCCCGGACAGGGTTGAGGATGACCTGATTGGGAACGAAGGGGTTCCGCTCCACGAAAGAGATGGTGGAGCGGGCGAAGGACTCGTAGGCGCGGTTGCCCTCGATGGTCACCGTCCCCTGAGGAAAGTTCCTCTCGATCAGATCGGTCAAGGGGGCCAGTTTGCACACCTTGCAGCACCACCGGAAGTCTTTGGCCGGCGGGCCGAACGAACCGACCTGCTCCCAGAACGCATCTCCCGCATCGGCCACCAGCAGGCGCTCGCGGTTCTTGCGGGCGAAGTCCTGGACGTACTTGACCGTCTCCGGGAACTCCAGGCCGGTGTTGACAAAGATAAGGGAAAACTGGGGCACCGCCCTCAAGGCTAGGCCGTAGCAGGCCAGGGAATCCTTTCCCCCGCTGAACGATAGGGTCACCGGCAGCTTATTATTGCCGACGAAGGACTTGATGTCGGAGACCGCCCGGGACTCCAGGGCTCGAAAGTGCTTCTCGTTCACGTTGACGAAACCGGTCCACGAGGAGCGCCGCTTGCCGACCTCGATCGTTCCTTTTCCCACGTCCCGGACTCCTATGGCCTTCGGCGCGGTGGAGATCTCCTTGCTCGATACCTTAGCCACCGCGCTGCACACCAGATTCCCGGCGACCACGATCAACGGGTCTCCCGCCTCGAACTCCCCCCGCACCTCTTTGATGGCGCTGCCGGGGAGGGTCTTGCCCTTGAGATGGCCGGAGTCGTGGCCGACAATGACCACACCCTTCTTGGCCAGCGGGTGCAACAGGAGCGCACCCTCCAGGCGAAGGTCGAGCTGGAAGCCGCAGGACCGCAGATCGTATCGCAGAACGCCGATGATCATACCCTGGAACACGATCTCGTCGGTCCGGTCCTCCCCCGCCACCTTGTTCAGGAAGACAGTGCGGTTGCGCAGGAAGTCCGAGGCCCCGAAGTGCCTGTCGAAGAGGCTGATGAGCACGTTCGTGCTCTCCCCCATGCATGGCCTGATGTCCCCAGGCTTGGATACCTCGAAGTACCTTCCGGCCGAGGAGCAGACGTCGCAGCGCTGACCGAGGATCAACGTTCCGCAGCTGTCGCACCACCGGAGGCCGACCTTACCATGCTCGAAATGGGGCATCCGACTTAAATGCGCCTTATATTTCAAGTATTTGCCCTTCGCCCCCGTCCTTTGCGAAGGCAGCTATTACTACTCCGCCCCGTCCGGCATGCCGCGTCGCTTGGATGTGGGGCGAAGAGAGTTTCCACGATCGCGCGCCGGACCTGACCTCGCCGAGGTCGCACCAGAAGGCCCGCCCGAAGCTAGGGGCGGCGCCTAAGGGATAAATAGATCGATCGAAAGAACAAAGGTTGGAGGTGCCGCGATGATCCTGGAACTGGCGATCCCATTCATCATACTGGCCATTGTCTCCGCCCTGCTCGGCGCCACCGGGATGTCGGGCTTCCCGCGGTCGGTGGCCAAGCGGCTGTTCCTGACTTTCATGATCCTGGCCATCCTGGCATTCGCCTTCTAGCGGTGGGTGCGCCGGCATGGTTCGTTTACCGGCATTGAGAACCGAAGCTTTAAGAGGCGCTAGGGGGTGAGTAAGAATAAATGTACGATCAGAACACCATCCATATACCGTCAGGATATGGAAAGATCAGGTTCGGCCGGGTGGAAATCCGCCACATAATGCTGGCGGTCGGGGCCCTGACCCTGGCCTTCACCCTGTCGTTCCTCCGTTCGTCCATTACTGGTCTATCTAATGTGGAGTTCATCCTCTACGCCCTGGGCAGCTCCTTCGTGGCCGTGCTGACCGGGTTCATGCTCCACGAACTGGCCCACAAAGTGGTGGCGCAGCGCAACGGGGCTTGGGCGGAGTTCCGGGCTTATCCCATGGGGCTGCTGCTTGCAGTGGTGACCGCGGTATTCGGTTTCCTCCTCGCCGCGCCTGGTGCGGTGTACATCCAGGGGGCGATCAGCAGGAAGCAGAACGGCCTGATCAGCATAGCTGGCCCGTTGACCAATCTCGGCCTCGGGCTGCTGTTCCTCGGCCTCGGACTGTGGCTGCAGAACGGCCTACTGGCCATCGCCGTGTACTGGATCGGCTCGGTGAACATCCTGCTGGCGGTATTCAACCTGCTGCCTATCCCTCCACTCGACGGCTCCAAGGTGCTGCATTGGAGCGTGCCGGTCTACGCGGTCACCTTCGGGACGACCGTAGTCCTGGCCATGCTGCTTCTGCTCGGCATCCTGGCCTGATCAATCCTTCTGATCAGGGCAGGGGTAGCGGAGGTGCTGGATGATGCACCCCTCCCACTCCTGCATCTTGCCGGGGTTCATGATGTTGTTCGGGTCGAGCGCCTTCTTGATCGCGGCCATGGCTCCCAGGGCGGTGACCCGCTCCTTCTGGAAGTAGGGTGCCTTGGAGATGCCGACCCCGTGCTCGCCGGTGACCGTACCGCCCAGGCGGACGCAGGTGTCGAAGATGTCCCGCACCGCCATCTCGCCATGGCGCCAGGACTCCGGGGACTCCGGGTTCAGCAGCATCTTGGTATGCAGGTTACCATCAGCGGCGTGGCCATAGGTGCCGATGATGACGCCGTACTTCTCCGCGATTTTGGCGAACTCCACTACCGCGATTGGGATCTTCGATATAGGCACCGCCATGTCATCAGCCAGGGACACTGACACCATGCCCGCGCCATAGCGGGACAAGGCGGACATCACGCTCTTGCGAGAGTTGGTCCACTTGGCCATCTGGGCCGGGTCGTCGGACTGCTGCAGTCCGATCGCACCGATGGACTCGGCGACCTTGACGACCTCCACCAGCTCGTCGGCCACCACTTTGGGGTCACCGTCGACCTCGATCATACACAGCGCGGCCACGTCCGGCAGGCCGGCGTTGATGGCCTTATTCACCGCGCGGATGCAGGTGGAGTCCATCAGCTCGACCGCGGAGGGCAGTAGGGGCTTGGCGATGAGGGCGGAAACGCACTTGCCGGCCTTTTCCAGGTTGTCGAAGCCGGCCAGGATCATGGCCATCTTCTTGGGCTTGGGGACGATGCGCAGGGTGACCTGAGTGATGATGCCCAGGGTACCCTCGCTCCCTACGAAGAACCTCTCTAGCTGATAGCCGGAAGCGTTCTTAAGCGTCCGGGTACCGACCTGTATTATCTCCCCGGTGGGAAGGACAACCTCCAAACCTAGAACATAGTCCCGGGTCCCCCCGTACTTGACCGCCCGCATGCCCGAGGCGTTGGTCGCTACCATGCCTCCAACAGTGCAGGCCTCGGCGCTACCAGGGGTCGGGGGGAAGGTGAACTTGTACGGGCCCAGGGCCTTCTGGAGGCTGTCGTAGATCACGCCGGCCTCGCACACGCAGTACAGGTCCTCGACCCTGACTTCCTTGATCTTGTTCATGCGGGTGAGGTCGATGACCATCCCGCCCTTCAGCGGTACCGCACCCCCGCACAGGCCGGTCCCGGCCCCCCGTGGTACGATGGGTATCTTGAGCTTGTTAGCGAGCTTTACCAGCTGGGATACCTGCTCGGTGCTCCGGGGCTGGACAACGATGTCTGGCGTCACGTGGTGGATGGACGCGTCGAAACCGTAGGTGTATCGGTCCGCAATCCTAGTGGAATAGTTGTTCTCGCCGACGATCGTCCCAATTTGCTCTACCACGGTCTGGTCCATGACATCACTCTCCAGGCCATTGTGAAAGAGTGATAAAAAACCTATCGAGAAATGCCCGAACGAGGTACGATGCTCCGCTGACGGGTAGCCCCGGAAACGAAGCTTCCCTCCGGTCTTCGTGGCGACCGCCGCTGTCGGAACTGATAACTGTTTTATGTGGCGAACGTCCAACTCTCTGGTAAGAACATGCATGTGACGCTGTTGGGCTACGGCACAAGCTATTGGGACGTCTTTCCCGACCCGTGCTCGGGCCGCGAGCTGCAGGTATGGGGCATAGCTCGCGAGCTTGCCCACCGAGGACACGAAGTAACGTTGCTGAAGGCAGGGCAGGAGAACGGCCTGGTCACCGCGGACGGAGTGGACATCATCTCCCTGGCCAACGGAGAGGTGAAGCGAAGCTGCCTTGGTGTCCAAGATGGAGCGGCTATAAGCGAGGCGCTGTCGTTCTCTCGGATGGCCGCCGAATCGGTCAAGGACCTTCGGCCGGATGTTCTGTGCCTCCACTACGGTCTCAGTTCCTACCACCTATCCGACCTGGACGTCCCCCGCTCATACACCTTCCACGTGGCTGATGTGATGGCATCGGCCCGGCGGGTGGTGCTACGCCGGGACTTTTCTCGTTACCCGCACGAGATGTTCAAGTCCCTGGTGGAGCGGAAGGTGGCGCAGAGTGCCGACCGCCTGGTGGTGCTGAACGGAACCATGGAAAAGTACGTCAGTCAGGTTCTGGAAAGGCCGGTGCAGGTCATCCCCTGCGGAGTGGACGAGTCCTCTTTGACCGACCGTGGCGATCATGGGTACGTACTCTACGCGGGCCGCATGGAGTGGAACAAGAATGTCGGCCAGCTCGTCAAGGCCTATGCCGCGCTTCCGGCAAGCACCCGGAGGGAGCACCCCTTGAAGCTCCTAGGGGCGGGAGAGGATGAGATACCCCTGCGTGACCTCGTGCGGCGCCTGGGGATCGAGAACCAGGTGGACCTCGCCCCCTGGGCCAACCGGGAGCGGTTGGCGTCGATCGTTGGCTCCTGCTCCGTCCTGGTACTGCCGTCGCTGGTAGAGACATTCGGCATCGTGCTCATAGAGGCCATGGCCTGCGGCAAGCCAGTCCTGGCCACCGACATCCCCGGCCCCCGGGACGTCGTGCTTCCGGGAGAGACCGGCTACCTGGTGGCACCCGACCGTGTGGGGGACATGACCGACCGGTTGCAGGTTTTGCTGGAGGACCCGCTCCTGAGGAGGAAGCTGGGAGAAAAAGGAAGGTCGGAGGTGGAGGCCCGTTACACCTTCCAGTCCATCGGGGACAGTTACGAGAAACTGCTGAAAGGCATCATCCGGGAAGGGACTCGGTCCGTCCACCTAGCTTCCTCCGGGCCGCTGGAGACCGCTCCGGCGAGGTAAGCCCGCGGCGTGGTCCGGCGGATGAATATGCTTACTTCCAGTCGATCTTCACGCCTGCATCCTTGAGGACGTCCATGGCCTTAGCTAGGTAGGCCTCCTTCATCAGGATGTGATCAGTAGAGAAGGAAGATATGGCGAACAGGCTGATGTTCTCGTCGGCGAGCAGTTTGGTTATGTAGGCCAGGAACCCGATGAGGTCGAACGGCAGCTTGGTATCGAAGGAGATTATGCGGAACGGCTTTTCCTCCTCTAGTACCTCAAGGCCGCTGTCTAGTTCCGCGACCACGGTGACCTCCGCCCCGTCGGTGATGACTGCGAACACCCGGTCGTCGAGCTCGGGGACCGAGGCTACCTTCGCGATCGTATACTCCTTCTTACGTACCGAGGCCCTGATCTCCGTGTCCTTCTTGAACTCCTCGAACTTCATCTGCTTACCTGCGAGGCTAGAAATCGCCCTCACCGCCTATTAATCCTCCTGACCTCCCACGATCATCTGATGTTGTGGAATGTAAGAAAGGCGACAATCACTCCATGGCCTTGGGACGCCTCTCGGTCAGGCGCACCATGATCCGACCGCCCAGGCTCCTCTGCAACCCGATGGCCTTCTGAGGACACATCTCATGGCAACAATAGCATCGGATGCAGTCGTGGTGCTTGATCCTGGCCTTTCCTTTCACCATGCGGATGGTGCTTCGAGGGCAACTCTTCGCACACAGCCCACAGCCGATACACCTGTCGACCATGACCACGGGGCGGAGAGCGTAGACACGCATGAGGCGCAACAGCGGACCGCTGAGGTGCCGGGATACCCCGGCGGTGGCGGTGCGGGGATGGCGGTAGTCAGGAACGGCGATGGAGGATGGATCATCCCCCACCGTGTTGACGCCATAGTCGGCGGGAAGGAGCCCGCGTTCCATGGCCTTCCGAAGGGTCGGGACCTCCTCCGGACGGAAGGCCATGAGCCTTGCCGCGACGACATCGAGGGCCGCATAGCTCCCGCTGGCTAGGATGACCCCGATAGGCCTAGGGTCCCCGCCGGACGGCCCCTCCCCCTCCATTCCCACGACTGCATCCATGACCTGGAGCCTCGGCCGCACGAGAGCATTGAGATCGAGAAGCATCTCGGCGAAATCGTCCACCTCGGTCAGGCGGCCGTGGAAACTGGGCTTTTCCATGCCCGGCAGCGTCCCGAAAATGTTCTTCGTCGCTCCCGTCATGGATGTCAGCACATGGGTCTTGGCCTTGCTCACCGACACCACGGCGTCGGCCTCGAGCACCGGAGTGATGACCTCGAACCGCTTGACCAGCTTGCCATTGGGGTTGGGAGCATCCCGCGACGAGGTGTCGAAGCTGAGCTTGACGCCGGCCGACTCGGCCGCCCTATCCATCCCGGTCACCTCATACAGCTTGCGCAGCCCGCCCTCGCTATGCATCGTGCCTCCTCCGGCGCTCTCGGCGATGACAACCTCGCAACCGTGCTCCACCAGGAGCTTGGCCACAGCATGGACGACCGCAGGATGGGGGGTCACGCATCTTTCGGGTGGCGCGGCCTGCAGCAGGTTCGGCTTCAAGACGACATGCTGCCCCGGAGAGACGAAACGGTCGAGACCGCCGAGCAGTTCGATCGCACGGGCGACCGCCGCGGTCGCCTTGTCCTGATCATAGTCACTGCACCTCACCACGGACACTCGGTCATCGGCGAAAGGCATGCTCCCCCCAATGACCTCAGAGTTAATCGTTTTACTGGATGCGTGCTCTAGACCGTTTATTATATTAGCGCATAACCGTCCATCAATGTCAGGATGCGGATACTGCATGTGGAGAACCAAGCGGGTGTGGCATGGCAGCTGGCGCAGGCCCAGCGGAGGCTGGGCCACGACGCCGTGGTCATCGAGACCTACGCGAACCCCTTGAACCTCCCGCATGACCGCGACTTCTACTACGCCCATCAGAGTTTCGGCAAGGACCTGTCCAACGGCATTCGGATGGTCCGCTTCGCCCAAGACTTCGATGTCGTCCACCTCCATGGAGGCATACATTGGAAGCGATGGGATGCCCTGGCCATCAAGCTGTTCCGGAGGAGGCCGATGGTCGTCCACTACCACGGCAGCGAGGCCAGGGACGGCTATGGTATGAGGTACCAGTTCCTGGCAGACCATAAGTTCCTGTCCCGTCCGGACCTCTCGAGGTGGGTGCCCGACGGGGAGTACGTCCCCAATCCAGTAGAGGAACTCCCATACTCCTTCGATACTTCCTCCAGGCCAAGGGTCGTGCACATGGTGGTGAACCGCCGCACTAAGGGCACTGACCTTATCGTCCGCGCCCTTGACGAGCTCCGGGAAGAGGGTTTAGATTTCGAGCCGGTGGTCCTGGAACGGGTCGATCACTCTATGGCGATGGATGAGCTATCGAGGTCCCATGTCCTCATCGACCAGGTCCTCCCTCCGTCCCCGAGGCTTCCTAGCATCATTGGCCTGGCCACACTGGAGGCGATGAGCATGGGGAAGGCAGCGATCTCGACCTTCGATGCGGAGTACCGGCCCTTCTATCCTGGCTGCCCGGTGATCGCCATCGATGCCAGCGCCGAGGCGCTCAAGCAGGCAGTGTGGGAATGCATCAGCGACCTTGAGGTGACGAGAGTGCGGGGCCTCGCCGGCCGGGAGTATGTCAAGAAGGACCACTCTGCGGACGAGATCGTGAAGCGCATTATGCCGGTGTACGAGTCCCTGGTGAGAAAGTGACCGTTTACCTTGCTTGTTCCCTTTCTCTAAGCATCCAATCCACGCTGAGGACGGACATGAGGGCGCTGTCGACATACCGGCCGTCCTTGAACCGATGGGCACGCACCACGCCCTCGCGCTGGAAGCCGCACTTCTCATAGCATCGGATGGCCCTCTGGTTGCCGACGTCGACGTACAGTCCCACTCGGTTGAGACCGAACTCTCCGAACAGGTAGCGGAGCATGACGGTGATTGCGTCGGTTCCGTAGCCCCGGGACCAGGCATCCTTCTCCCCGATCATGATCCCCAGATCAGTCCTGCGGTTCCTCCAGTCCAAGCCGATGAGGCCGATGTTGCCAATGAGGCGGCCGTCCAGGGTCTCGATGGCGAAGGCTCGGTCCTTGCTCCTGATCATGTGATGGTACCACGTCACCTCATCCTCCAGGGACATGGGGGGCTCGAACTGGAGGTACTCCGTTACCTCGGGATCGTTGATCCACTTGACGAAGGTCGGCAGGTCGCCCTGCTCGATCGCCCTCAGCCGGACAAGATCTCCGTCTAGCATCAGTATCGGCCCCCTTCGTCCCTGAGGGTGCCCATAGCATAAGATGGGACGAACCGGCCATTGTGGAAGTGATCGTCCCTGAGGGTGCCCTCGATAACGAAACCGCTAGCCATGAAGCAAGTGACCGCCCTGGCGTTGCGGCAGGGGACTCGAAGGTGCACGCGGTGCAGGTTCATGACCTCGAATGCATGGTCTCTCATCATCCGGGTGGCCTCAGTGCCCTTGCCCCGGTCCCACTCCGACGGCTCCCCGATGACAATCTCGAACCGGGCGCTGGCGTTGCGGAGATCAATGTCAGAGAGGCCTGCCCAACCGATGACTTTATCGACCTCCAGGTCGACGACTATGAAGTCACGATTGGTGGGCGAGGTCAGCATCTTCTCAACTGCCACCCGCTCTTCCTCGACCGAGATGCAGAACAGCCCATGTGTCTGTCCTAAACCCTCCAGGACCCGCTGGTCGTTGAACCACCGGTACAGGTGCCAGACGTCCTCGTTCTGCATCGGCCGGAGCCCGATCCGCTCTCCCTTCAGCATCGTTGTCCCGAACTCCCGATGAGCCCGAGTGGTAATTAACCGTTGCCGGATGTCAAAAATGCCTTAAGGCAGCAGAGGATACGACCTCCCATGGATGCTAAGATCGTTCTTCTTGGAGCTCCCGGATCGGGAAAAGGCACCCAGGCCAAGAGGCTCTGCCAGGAGCTCGGGCTCACTCTGATCTCGACGGGGGACCTGCTCCGCGAGGCGGTAAGGAACAATACTCCCTTGGGCGTGAAGGCCAAGGGGTTCATGGACGCCGGCAAGCTCGTGCCGGACGAGTTGGTCATCGGCCTCATCAGGGAGAAGGTGGCCGACCTGAAGGGCGGCTTCCTCCTCGATGGCTTTCCCCGCAACCTGGAACAGGCCAAGATGCTGGATACCATCGCCAAGATCACCTTGGCGGTCAACTTGGACGTGGATGAGCAGATCATCGTGGACCGCATCGTCAACCGCCGCAGCTGCAAACAGTGCAACGAGGTTTACCACCTAGTGGCCAAGCCCACCAAGGTCAAGGGCGTGTGTGATAAGTGTGGTGGAGAGCTGTACCAGAGAACCGATGACACCGAGGCTGTGGTTAGGGAAAGGCTAAGGGTGTACAAGGAGCGCACTCTGCCGCTGGCCAAGTTCTACCAGGAACGCGGTATACTCATCAATGTGGAGGGGCAGGGCGAGATCGACGAGGTGTTCGAAAGAACCCTCAAGGCCATTAAGGCATTCAAACATTAAGTTGAGCGGGCCGGGGATACCCGGCCCGTGTTCAATGCTTATCCTTCCACTGCAAGAGCGTTTCTCTGCTGACAAATTGTCCACCAATCCGCCTTTTGACCGGCAATACATCGAAAGCGTGTCAGTCCAGTTTTACAACAGTATCATTCCTAAGGCCGTTCAGATGAACGAGGGTTTGCCGGGTTGCGTCGGTGCATGGTGCTCAGGATTGCCTTACCAACATCTGTTCGAATATGGCCATATAATGGCGGGCGCTATCATTCCAAGGAAAGCTCTTGGCAATCTCGAGGCTTCGTTCACCCATCGACCTGGCGGTGTCACGATCGATTGACAGGAGCCATTCTTTCATTTCATCCTCGGTTTCGGCCAGGTAACCATTCACGCCGTTCCTTACCAACATGGACATATTTCCTCTGTCGGTGGATACAACCGCCTTCCCTTGGCTGATAGCCTCCATTATGCTGCCCGATGTGGTGATGTCCTCGAACGGCATGAAGAAAATGTCGCTAGCCGCATAGTACTCGGCGATCTCGTTGTCGTCGAGCCGCCTGAGTATGGCACGGAAACGACCAGGGTGCTCGCTCTCGAAGCGCCTGATCAGATCGGCTATCTCTGGATCCTTACAGCCTCCAGCTAAGACTCCCAGATAGTTGTCGGGAAGGGATGAGACGACCCGAAGGTATGAGCGAATACCTTTATTCCACCGGTTGGGCCCGATCATCAAGACAACGACCTTGTCCGATGGCAAGAGGAGCTTTTTTCGGGATTGGTCAGGGTCGGCTTTGACAATGATGTCAAGGTAATTGGCCAGAGGAATGACGTCCATTGGCAGCATATTGCCATATTGGCTCTGGAATTCAGCTCTCGTCCGTTCGGAATGGACAACTCCACGGTCAGCCCAGTCCCGAAGATTGCACATGGCTAGCTGGTCCGCTTCTCGGCTTCCGAACTGCACAGAATGAGGAGATAGGTTATGTACCGTCCATATCACCCGAATGCCCAGCAGATGACATGCCCACCGTGCCATCCTCATCTCCATGAGGTTATTGAAAGGCAGCCAGTTCAGGTTCATCACCTTGTATCCCTGGAGACGGCGCACAAATAGCTGAGCGAGGCTCCATACGGTCTGACGGCCGAACCAAGAAATGTACCGTACCTCTGCCCCTTCCATCTCCAAATATTTTTTTAGGAGGCTAAGATGAGGGCCAGAAGCGGCGGGACATAGTAGCACCTTCATTCTTGTTACAGTCTCCATCGGCAATACCCTCTCTGCCCACATCTCGACCAGCTGTCTTGATGGGCGGCAAATCTAGGCGGGGCCTCGCACGCGATCATCCTCTTCAAATTCCGAACAGCCCTCAAGTGACCTCTGCAACGAAGCTCAAACGATACATTTAAACCATATGAGCAGTTTCCAGGCCACAACCATAGCCCCGTAGTGTAGCGGTCAATCATGCGAGACTCTGGATCTTGCGACGGCAGTTCGAATCTGCCCGGGGCTACCATTCTTTCATTATTCTCACATGTCTTCTGGCGCCCTCAACAAAGGACCATGCCACCATTCAAGGCCGCTTGAGATCCTTGGGGTCGAGGTGTTCTTTGCCCGAGGCCAGGTCCCTAAGGTACTGCTCGCCATCTTCGGGCCCTCGTGCGTACAGAGTGTCACCGCCCATCATGGTGGTCGTCTGGTCCGGGCCGTAAATGTAGCGTCTCCCCCGGCGGATGGCGATAACGTACATCCCGGTGTTGGTGGCCAGCCTGACCTTACCCAGGGTCGCCCCATCCAGATCGGAATCCTCTCCCACAGTCACCGCGGTGATGATGACATCCGTCTCTCGCAGCGCCAGCTGGATCACCGGGTGCGGAGGCACGTCGCGGCGGACCACGTCGGCGATCTTGAGGGCGGCGGTGGATATCTCCCCCACCGACTGGGCGAGACGGATGATCAGCAGGGCCTTCTTGATGTCCTTGTCCTCCGTAGCCTTCTGCACCGCCATCTCCTGGATATCATCCTCCAGCTCCCGCATGCGGGAATCGAGCTGGAAGACCTCCTCGGCGATGTCCCGGTTGTTGTAGAGCAGCGACGAGTACGCGAGGTCCACCATGAGCTCGGAGGTGTCCTTGATCTCCAGCAGCATCTCCTCCAGCGGGCCCATTATTCTTCCTCCGGATACACTGGCCACTTCTCAAGCCCGGTGGTGAATCGGCGCAATCGCTCGAAACCGTCCTCCGTCCCGCGGACGACGAGCACATCGCCCTCCTTCAGACGTTCGGTCTCCTCCGGGTCGTAGATCCACCGGATGCCACGCTTGATGGCGATGACCCTCATCCCGGTCTCCGTCTCTACGCTCAGCTCCTCGAGGCTCTGACCCTTCATGTCCGACTTCTCTGAAAGGGTGATTATGCGGATCTTCTCCTCCGCTTCCTTGAGCACGAGGCTGACGATGGGGCTGCCCTTGGGATTGAGCTCCAGGAGCTGGACGATGTCACCCGCGGCGCTGGATATGGACGCCGCGGCCTCGGCGACCTGCAACAAGCCGGACAGTTGGACGGCGTCCTGCTTGGTCCGGGAGGCCAACATCATGCGTATCTTGATCTCGTGATTGAGGGTATCCATCCTGGCGCCCAGGTGATGGACTTCCGCCCCGATCTCCTGACTGTCGAACAGCAACGCTGCGTAGGCCAGATCCACGATGACCTCGGATATGTCCTTGATCTCGGTCAACAGCTCTCTTACGGTGAGGTTCTCTTTCTCCTCATCGTTATCCTCGTAGTACACCATCGCTTAATGCACCCTCCCCGGAACCGGGGCTCGATGGCGGAAGCTGATAAGAAATGCGATCTCGCGGTCCTCGCTAAGGTTCAATGGTGTCCACCAGGCCGGCACTAGCTACTCGCGCTCGTGCCATCCTTAAACCCGATTGAGATATATATCAATTGTCGGGCCGTGGACTCCCGCCTTCCCGAGCCGGCCTGAGGACATTGATATATGAATTAGCGGTTTCCGTGAAAATGGGGTGTGCTGATTGCTGAAGGGGGTGTGGTCGTTCTTCTCGCGCAACAGATCGGTGTTCACCCTCGGCCTGGTGGCCCTGATGATCTCCTCGCTCGGAGACCTTCTGGCCGGCGCCACCTTGGGCTCGATGACCAATGCTCTGGAGGCCCTCCCGGGGCTGATGATCCTCATCACCCCGGCCATCGGCATGCGTGGCAACGTGTTCGGGGCCTTGGGTAGCCGGCTGGGCACGGCGATGCACATCGGTACCTTCGAGATGTCCTTCAAGAAGGACAGCTTGCTGCGGTCGAACATGGAGTCTTCGCTCCTCCTGACCCTGGTCATGTCGGTTCTCATGGGCATCCTGGCCACCATCATCGCCACCGCCCTGGGATCCCGGGACATCCGGATCGAGATGCTGGTCTTCATCTCCGTCCTCGGCGGCACGCTTGCCGGCATCGTTCTCATATTCATCAACATCCTGGTCGCCTATCTTGGATTCAAGCGCAACTGGGACATCGACAACATCTCTGCCCCAGTAATTACAGCCGCCGGAGATATCGTCACCCTTCCCATGCTCTTCCTGGCCGCCATTATTGTGCTCGGTTCCCCGGACTGGGCGATCGAGGTCTTTGCCTTCCTCTTCATCGTCATCACCGCGGTCCTGGCCTACCGCGCCCTGTCCAACGGCCATGGCGAGGCACGCCGCATCTTCGTCCAGAGCTCCCCGGTGCTTATCCTCTGCATCCTCTTAGACATCGCCGCCGGCGTCACCATCGATGATCAGCTCTCGAGCCTGGTGGCGCTGCCCGCGCTGCTGGTGCTCATTCCCCCGTTCCTCGAGGACGCCAACGCGCTGGGGGGCATACTCACATCGAGGTTTGCCTCCCTTCTGCACATGGGCATATTGGAGCCGAAGAAGGTCCCTGGCAAGGTGGCCTTCGAGAACTTCGCCATCATCTACCTCTTCTCGCTGTGGGTCTTCACCCTGGTGGGGATATCGACCTATGCCGTGGCTCTGGTCCTGCACCTGAGTGCGCCCCCCCTATGGGAGCTGGTGCTGTTGTCCCTCACCGCTGGTCTGGTGACCGTCACCGTCCTCAACTTCCTCTCCTACTATGTCTCGGTGGCCACCTACCGCATGTCCCTCGATCCCGACGATCACTCCATACCCTTGACCTCGTCGGCCATCGACATGGTGGGATCGATCGCCCTGATGGTCTTCATCATCGTGTTCGGCCTCGCATGACCGCGGTCCACCGGGGCGAGTCGGGGCCGCTCGACAAGCTTATACCCTCCACCCCGTTCCGGTTAGCAGGTGGTAGGACATGATTGACCGCGATGCCATATTCGAGCTTCTTGAGAATTATGACCCGAACGACGCCAAGATCGGGGTGATCGGTTCCCATTCCGCGCTGGATACCTGCGATGGGGCGGTGGAGGAGGGGTTTAGGACCCTGGCTGTTTGTCAGGATGGGAGGGATACCCCCTACTCGAAGTACTTCAAGGCCTTCCGGGATGCCAGGGGCAAGGTATACCGGGGCATGGTCGATGAGGTTATGCTGCTCCCCAGGTTCAGAGATATCCTCAAGCCGGAGGTCATGGCAGACCTCAGGAAGCGGAATGTGTTATTTGTCCCCAACCGTTCGTTCACCTCCTATTGCTCCATCGACTCGGTGGAGGACGAGTTCAAGGTCCCGCTGGTTGGCTCGCGCAACCTGCTCCGGAGCGAGGATCGCGGAGGTCCACGGGATTACTATTGGCTGTTGGACAAGGCCGGAATGCCGTACCCCCGCAAGATCACCGACCCCAAGGACATTAATTCCCTCACCATCGTCAAGCTCCACCATGCCCAGAAGAAGTTGGAGAGGGGTTTCTTCACCTGCGCGTCGTACCACGAGTACAAGGAGAAATCGGAGCAGCTCATCCGGCAGGGCGTGATCGATCGGGAGTGCCTCGACGGCGCTCGTATGGAAGAGTACATCATCGGGCCAGTGTTCAACCTGGACTTCTTCTACTCCCCCCTGGAGCGCCAGGGGGAGAGGGTCGAACTCATCGGGGTGGATTGGAGATTCGAGAGTTCCCTCGACGGCCACGTGCGCATCCCGGCTACCCAGCAGCTCACCTTGAACGAGGAACAGAAAGTGCCGGAGTACACTGTGTGCGGCCACAACTCGGCGACGCTGCGCGAATCCCTTCTGGAGAACGCGTTCAAGCTCGCCGAGAAGTACGTCGAGGCGGCCAGGGAGCACTATGCCCCCGGGATTATTGGGCCCTTCTGCCTGCAGACCTGCGTGGATAAGGACCTCAAGTTCCATATCTACGACGTGGCGCCCCGCATCGGTGGGGGGACGAACGTGCACATGAACGTGGGGCACGCCTACGGCAACTCGCTGTGGCGCAAGAACATGTCCACCGGGCGCCGGCTGGCGATGGAGGTGCGGCGGGCGCTAGAGGAGGACAGGCTGAAGGAGATCGTGACCTGAGGCCCCTCGACGATAAGCCGTGGCGTCTGGTGTGCTCCGATCTCGACCCGGCGATGTCCGCGGCGATCGATGAGGCCATGTTGATGGCCCGCAGCAGCGGAGAGGTGCCGGACACCCTGCACCTGTACCGCCGGTCCGCTCCTACAGTCTCCCTGGGCCACTTCGAGAAGGTGAGAGAGTGCGTCGATATCCAGGCCGCCCAACGCCACGGCGTTGCCCTGGTCCGCAGGCTGAGCGGGGGAAGCGCCATCTACACCGACTCGGAGCAACTTATCTACACTGTGGCAGTTGATCGGCGCTCGGTTCCGGAAAGCCCTTTGGAGACCTTCCGGCTGCTGTGCGGGGGAGTGATCGAGGCCCTCGGGGCAATGGGGCTGAAAGCGGAGTTCAAACCGGTGAACGACGTCCAGGTCCGGGGAAGGAAGATATCCGGCAGCGCCCAGGTCCGTCGACACGGGGCGGTGGTACAGCACGGCACGCTACTGGTGCGGACTGATTACCGGCGCATGTTCGAGGTGCTGCGCTGGAACAAGCGGTCCCCCGGTGAGATGACCTCCCTGGCCGAAGAACTCTCGGAGGTGCCGGGGATGGATGAACTGAGGGGAATGATGGCCGAGGGCTTCTCCGCCGCCCTCGGCGTCCGTTTCGTCCGGGGGCCGCTGGCGGAGGGGGAGCGTCACTTAGCCGAAGAACTGGCAAGGACGCGATACGGCTCCGCCCAGCACACCTTCCTGCATTGACCTCGTTATCAGTAATGTGACAGCCACATTTTTATCGGATTTTCGCATGCGCCCCGATCATGGTGGCGGGACCTGGAGACAGTGAACAGATACGGCATGTGGTAATGAACATCAGGGCCCAGAAGGGCATGGCCGGAGCGGTCAGGGACTATGATGTGTTCTTCATGGACAACGGCGTCCTCTTCGCCTGCACCGCCGGCTCGCTCAAGAGCACACTGAAAGCCTCGGTCGGAGCGCAGTTCGGGGCGGTGGGGGCGCTGGCTGCCCGGGCATCGATGGACAAGGACAAGCAGAATGGTAGGGCCGAGTACCAAGGCCTCACCGCCAAGCAGATCCTGGAGAGGAACGATAAGAGCTTCTACCTCCCGTACCTGGACGTTCAGACGGTGACCCTCAAGAAGGGACTGACTGGCATAGGAAAGATGTCGCTCCAGGTGCCCGACGGAAAGTACAACTGCGAGTTTTCCAAGGATCAGATGGATGCCGTCAAGACGGCGGTCGCGGAAAAGATGTCGGCCAAGATGGAGGCATGAGGACGACCATTAGGCGATGAGCTTGCTGAGGTCCAGATAGGCGATCTTGCGGTCCTCGGCCATGAACCCCAGTTTCTTGTGAAGGAGCAGGGAACTGATATTGTCAGGAGCGATGGACGAATGCACGACCTGGGCCCCCAGCTTCTGACCCTCCTGCGCCAGGCGCTTGAGGAGCATGTAGCCGACGCCCATCCTTCGGAACTCGACGTCCACGCCGATGTTCTCCAGCCACACAGCATTCTCGATGCCGTCGATCCAGGAGACCATCTGGGCGAACACGAAGCCCACGACTTTGTCCCCTTCCTTGGCCACGAAGCTGAGCTTGGAGTCTCGATAGTAGCCGAATGAGCCGCTGGCGGAGGCTCCCAACTTTTGCCTGGTCTCCTGGTCGAATTCTTCCCAGCTGCGCTTCATCGGCCCCTCTATGTACTCGCGGATGCACGCGAGCTCGAGCATACGGACGGGGACCCGGTCCTCGTCGGAGAGGGGAATGATCTTCATTACATTTCCTCCGGTGCGCTCAGTCCCAAGGTGACGAGGATGTTGGCTAGGACAATGCGGGTCGCATCCACCAGGGCCAAGCGAGCCCCCCGGTTCTCCTCACCCTTGAGGACCGGAACATAGGTATAGAACTGGTTGAACGCCGAGGCGACCTCGTGACCGTAGGCCGGGAGCGCCTGTATGCGCTGCTTCTCTCCCGCCTCCCTGATGATCGATGGATAGCGGGCGAGGGCTCTGATGAGCTTTAGCTCGTACTCGTTGGTCAGCACCGTTGGGTCGAAGGCTGCGGTAGAGGTCCCGGCCTTACGCTGGATGCTACACGCCCGGGCGTGCGCGTACTGCACGAAAGGCGCGGAGTTGCCCTCGAAGTTGAGGGCATCCTCCCATTTGAACACCAGGGGCTTCTCCGGCTGGACGCGGACGATGTTGTACCTCACCGCACCGCGGCCGATAGCTCGGGCGATCTCTCCCATCTTCTCCTCTGACAGGTCGGTACGGCGCTTGCGCACCTCTTCCAGCGCACGGTCGACCGCTTCCTCGATGAGATCATCGAGGTACACCACAGTTCCTTTTCTCGTCGACATGCGGCCCTCGGGAAGGGAGACGAAGGAATAGAACACACACTCCGGCGCGCGCTCCTGACCCAGCAACTTGAGGGCGATGGCCAGCTGGGCCTGTCCCAGTTTCTGGTCCTCGCCCAGTATGTTGATGGTACGGTCCGCTCGCCTGAACTTGTCGAGGTGGTAGGCCATGTCCCTGGTGGTGTACAGGGTGGTGCCGTCGGCCCGGGTGAAGAAGAACCTTGTCTCCTTCCCGTGGATGCCGAACGGCTTCAGCTCGAGGTAGCAGGCGCCCTGGTCCTGACCACAGTGCTCCGAGCGCTTCAATCGTTCCACGACGTTGTGGGCGGTGCCATCCTTGATGAACTCCGACTCCCAGGTAAACTGATCAATGACCACGTTGATGCTCTCGAGGCTCTCGATGATACCGTCCAGCATCAGTTTGGCAGTCTTGCGGACCTTGGCCATGACCTCTTCGTCGCCGTCCTCGAAACGGCGGAGCATCAACCCCACCTGACGAGCGACCTCGGGGTCCTCCTCCATCATCTTGTTCGCCCTCTGGTAGTATACCACCAGGCGGTGGTCGGCCTTTTCGCTCTCGATCGCCGCCACCTCCTCCGCAGGGATGTTCTCCAGGCCCCAGGTCAGCAATACGACCTGCTTGCCCACATCGTTCACATAGTACTCGGTGGTAACATCGTAACCGTAGGCCCGCATGCACCGGGCCAGTGTGTCGCCGATGATGGGGTTGCGGGCCCTCCCCACATGGATCGGACCGGTAGGGTTCACCGAGGTGTGCTCCAGGAGCACCTTGACTCCAGAGGCGTTCCCCCGACCGTAGCGGTCTTGGAGGTCCATTATCGCCCCGAGGGTAGCGACGTTGAGCTTTCGGTCATCGAGCTGGAAGTTGAGGTAGCCCTTCTCCGCCCATGCCCGCGCCACCAGTTCCATGGCCGGTAGCTTGGACGCCGCCTCCTCGGCGATCAGGGGGGGCGCCTTCCTCAGCACCTTGGCCAGGGGGAAGCAGGGTACTGCGAAATCGGCCACCCCGGTAGAGGGGACCTCGACCTCGAAGGGCACATCTGCCCCCATCTGGGAGAATGTGCACTTGACCGCTTCGCGTATCTGCCTCTCGAACTGCTCCAAGGGATCCATCACTGTCCACCCAACCCATACCTGAGGATCGCGGCGATGCCTCCGAAGGCCTTCATCAGCATCTCCCCCTCTTCCGAATCCACCGAGAGCAGCTCAACCTTGGTGCCGACCTTGGAGGCGTCCTCGTAGAAATCGTCGACCAAGTCCGCCGTGGAATCGATGACTGGGGAAGCTTGGGGGCACTTGGGGCACCGAGCGTCCTCATCTCGGTCCGCGGTGACTTTGCCGCTCCAGCCGCACTGGGGGCAGTGGAGAGCGACTCGCTTCTTCCTCAGTCCTTCGGAGAGAAGGAGAGTATCCACCGCGCCGAGCTCCAAGGCATGGCGCACTTGGTCCTCGCCGTAGCTGGCGAGACCACCATCGGACTTGCGGATCTCCTCCAGCAGCTTCTGCATGAGCCCCTTCTCCCTGATTAGGTCCAGGTCGATGAGCGAATCCTTGGCCTTTTCCACCAGCTCCTTGAGCCCATACTCGTCGGTATAACCGGTGTCGAAGGTGTCGATGATCTTCTTGCGCAGCTCGTGGTGGAGGTATTCCTCCTTGACGAAGAACTCCTTGGTCGGCCCTGGACCTCCGATGAGGACACCTTTGAGGTCCGCCTGGGCCAGGAAAGCCTCATTGGCCACGTCGGCTGTCTTCTTGTAGAACTCGTGAGCGGCGATCTCGATGAGCCTCTCGAAACGGAGCGCCGATTGCCCGCCCCTTCCATGCTTGGATGGAACGAGCGATTGAATGTTCTTTACTGTCAACACCCGCTTTCCCTTAAGGAGGCCGATGGTCGATTCCGACCGGTCGATCACCAGGAGGCCGAAGGTCTGCTTCTCGTCCAGCATATCCCATAGCTTCTCGGTATAGAACTCCGAGTCGCATCGATACATGAACGAGGTGATCGGTTCGGGCGGCTCCAGCACGTACTGTACCTGCTTGGTCTGGTCGCCCGAGGTGGGCGCCTCCCCTACGAAGAAGATGACCCCGTTCTCGGGCGGGGCCTTGAAGTATTTCAGGCGAGCCAGGATCGATTCGATCGCCCCGGTGACCGCCTTGTTGGTCCTCTTGCTCTTGATGTTCTGTGATTGGGAGTACTCGTTGCGGAGATAGTTCGCCACGTCAGAGATCTGCTTATCCGGTGGCACGTAAACGGAAACGAGCTCGGTACCGCGGCCGTGTATCTCCCTGATCTCCTCCAGGGCCCGCTTGAAGTCATACCGGCGCTTCTCCATCAGCCGTTCATTGTCGCTCTCGTCAGGAGCCATTGTACTGTCAACCTACGCTTTTTTAACACCAAGGGTATTGCTGTAATAAATCTATTGGTCAGCTTCCCACAGCTTACTGGGGGCTTGACTCGGGTGCGGATCGAGATGGCTCGATGGCCCAGGGTCGAGGCGGGGACATGGCCCCCGCGGAAAAGGTCGAGGACCATGCCGTCGGCGGGTCCAGAGGGTCTGTGCCGAACGGACAATCGTCGCCATGGTGCCCGTGGAAGCAAGACCAGACAATTTCGGCGAACTTCTTAGCCTCGCATACCGCGACGATGGCACGGAAGGCGGAACGAACGGAGGGCCGAGCTCTTTCCCCACGGCTGGACGATCATATGCCAGCTCCGTCGGACTTTGCCGATAATAAAAAGGGGGCATGGACTCCCGCTCCGCCGTGAGTGGCAGCATGACCCTGGAGTCAAAAGGATGGGGAGTGATATGTATTAAATGCCAAAGAAGTATGCGGCTGCATCCCACTTTCACGAGTGGACCTCTGCGTTGTTAGGAGAATTCACATGGAAAAGGTCGTCATCTCGCTCGGTGGCTCCATTATCATTCCCGGTGACCGGGATGGGGAGTTCCTCCACCGCTTTGCTTCCCTTCTCGGACCTTTGGCCAACGATTACGAGCTGTTCGTGGTCTGCGGCGGGGGCCGGATCGCACGCTACTACATCACCACCGGCCGCCAGCTGGGGGCGGAGGAGGATGATCTAGACGTTATGGGTATCGAGGTCACCCGCCTCAATGCCCGCCTCCTGCAGCTCGCCCTGGGGAGCCTGGGGTACGAGGACGTACCCCGCACTATCGAGCAGACCGCGGCCCAGGGTCGGAAGGGCAAGGTGGCGGTGATGGGGGGGACCACTCCGGGGCACACCACCGACGGAGTATCCGCGGCCTTGGCTGAGCGGGTCGGGGCGTCCAGGATCGTCAACGCCACCTCCGTGGACGGGGTCTACGACTCCGACCCGCGCAAGAACAAGGAGTGCGTCAAGTTCGATCGCCTGACCTTTGATGAGCTGAACGCCATGATGGGCAAAGGGAAACATGGGGCCGGCAACTCGCATGTCTTTGATCCACTGGGAGCGGAGATCGTCAAGCGCTGCCGCATCCCTATCCTGGTCGTCGATGGGCGGGATCTCGAGGAGATGAAGGCGGCCATCCTCGGCCAAGGGATTAAGGGCACGGTCATCGACGGCTGAGCTTTGGGGCAAGGTTCATCTCCCTTTAGAACATAGTGCGAAGGAGAGACAGGAGGATCGATATGGCTACTAACGACAGGCAGTGCAAGCGGATCAAGAACCTCAAGGATGAGGTAAGCGCCGAGGATGCCGTGGACGAAATGGGCTGCCGGATGGGCAACTACGTGCCCCACGCTCTGGCCCATATCAAGGAACACAACCCCGAGCTGGCCGTCGTCATCAAGGAGCTGGACCGGGTGCTGGTGGAGGATGGCGCCCTAGACCGCAAGACCAAGAGGCTGATCGCCCTAGCCTGTGTGGCGACCCGCATGTGCGAGGACTGCGTGTATCCGCAAGCGCGCGTCGCCGCGAACTTCGGTGCGACCAAGGAGGAGATCGTGGAAGCGATGCACGTGGCCGTCGTGACCGGTGGCGTTCCCGTGTGGTCGGTGGCTAAGCGTGGCCTAAGCCAGGTGTTCGCCGAGATGGAGGAGGATAAAACCTCCGGCAAGAAGGCCGTCCGTCCGGGGGCGGGCTCATGCGGAGGCCCCATGGCCGCCGAGAAGGGGGTCCCCGCCCCCACCACGAAGAAGGCCAAGAGATAAGGGCGAGGGCCGTTATCCGAGATCGTCCAGGTCCGAGCTGTCCACCGTGTCGTAGCCGAGGTCGGTGACGATCTTGGCCATGGTGGCGGCCTCGGACCTCTTCATCGATTTCCGGTGGATGTATGCCACACGGGCCCCGCTGCCTTCCATGCCCACTCGGACCTTCTCTGCCAGGGCGGGGAGGTTTTGCAGATCGATGGCATAGTTCGGCAGCATGTGGCCGAAGGATATCTTTTTGCCCAGAGAAGCTTCGGTGAAACGGGGGGCATAATGTCCGCCCCCGATGCCCATGGCCACGAGATTGGCCGTCACCTCAGTTTTCTGCAGGGTCCGGGCGATGGCTTCGCCGGCGCCGCGGTCCCCCCAGGTCGCCTCGCTGCTGCCGATCTCGATGAACAGCGTGGGAGTGTCCAGGAACGGGCCGTGGTGAGTCACCTCAAAGGTGACCTCGAAATCCAGGCCCTCCGCCTCCTTTTTCAGCCGGCGGAGCAGGGAGGTCATGAGGTGTGGGGCCGCTGGCACCACCGTTCCCTCGCGGCCGCCGTAGTCGGCCTTCCCCCAATTGCCGATGGGGTGCACGGTCAGCGACCGCTGCCCGGATGCAGCCTTGTGACGGGAGAGGAACACCACCTCGGTAGGCTTGGTGCCGAGATGGTTCTCCACGGCCAGGTCCAGGTCGTCACAGAAAAGGTGGAGACGGGGGACGGTGATCATGGTGAGGGAACCATTGCGGTAGACCGGGGCGCCCTCGAACTCTCCACCCTCCGACCAAACCCCGGACGCCAGGAGAGAGTCCCTTATGTTCACGCTGGCGTTGTCCTCGGCACTGCATACCAATAATCTCATGCATCCCACCGAACGGATGCCGTGCTATGTAGGTTTTTATTCCAGCTATTTGGAAGGATAATACTTAATCTGTAATCGCCATTGGCCCCCCGCCGCTGACCCCATGCTTTGATATGGAGAGTGGCGTTCGAATCATCGGAATGATATCAAGGAGCGTAAACAATGCCAGGCTCGAACGATAAGTCAGAGACCAGCGCACAGAAAGAGCTCAGGACCCTCCGCGATTATGTTCACCTTTTGGCCGATGCCATCGACAAGTCGCCGATGCCCTTTGTGGCTGGATATCCGGACGGGCGAACGATGGCCTTCAACGAAGCCTTCGCCAAGCTGACTGGGTATTCCGAGGAGGAACTGCGGGGAATGCAGTGGGTGATGTACCTCACCCCTCCGGAATGGCACGAGCGCGAAGCCCAAGCCATGGAGGAGCTGAGGAAAACCGGGCACCCCCAGACCTATGAGAAGGAGCAGATGGGCAAGGATGGTTCCCGCATTCTGGTGCAGGTCGTCCTCGGGCAGACGACGGACAAGGACGGCAAGGTGCTGTACTACTACGCGCTCATCAAGGATCACACGGAGAAGCAACGAGCCGACCGCCTGGAGAAGGAGCTTCAGGAGGCTCAGGAGAGTGGCAGCGGTCTTGAATCGGTATTCGAGGGAGCGGCCATATTCCAGAACGGCAAGCTCGTGGTGGCCAACAGCCGCTTCGCGGAGATCGCCGACTACTCGACTTCCGAGCTAATGGGCCTAGAGGAGGGCCAGCTCATGCTGGCCGGGTCACGGGGACTGGTGCCGACCAAGATCGCCGACTCTTCCTCCACTCACGAGGGAGTGCTCAACCGCAAGGATGGTTCCACCGTAGCCGTCGAAATGAGGGCCCAAGATGTACAGTACAAGGGAGCCCCGGCCCGCATGGTCCGCATATTGGATATCTCCGACCGGGCCAAGTTCCAGGAGGACCGGGAGCAGCTCCTCAAGCAGCTGGCAGGAGTCAGCGAGGAGCTTACCGCCCTCCGGCAGGTCGCAGCGATGCCGGTCAACGTGGTCCAGCCGGAGCAGGCGATGGACTCACTGCTGCGGAACTTGACCACTATCGTCCGGGCGGATTCCGGGAGCGTCCTGGTGCGGGAGGGGGACCGACTCGTCGCCCGCTCCATCCAGGGCAGTGCGGACAAGTACCCGAGCGGATACTCCGAGGACGCCGGGAGCGGCTTCCCGGGTAAGGTGATCGGCGATAACCAGGGCGTCTTTGTGGAGGATGCCCAGAGCGATCCAGAGGTCTCCGAACCGCTGAAAGCCACCGGCGCCCGCAGCCTGCTGGGAGTACCTATCAGGCACAGCTCAACGGTCATCGGGTTGCTCCAAGTAGTATGGTCGTCACCCCACGCCCAGAACGATCGGGAGATGAGGTTGCTGGAGGTGGCGGCAGACCGCTGTGCCTCGGCCATCGCTGCTTCCAAGATCTCCGAGACCTCCAAGGCCAGCGAGGAGTTCGGCTCGGTGCTAAGCGAGATTCACAGCCAGTTGAGTTCCACTCTCAACCTGGGAATGGCCCCGAACCGGTGACCATTCGGACCGAGACAAACCTCTTCCCGCCCATTTTTTATCCTCCCTTCTGCCATCCTCCCTGCGGTGATCCTCTGGTCAAGATGAGCGTGGAGGTTATGGACTTCGTCCGACGGTACAGACCCGCTCTGCTCGCTACCGTTTCCCCGGAGGGCGTCCCCAACGTCGCCCCCAAGGGCAGCCTGACGGTACTGGACGACGAGCGTCTGGTTTTCGCAGATCTGGTCGAGGGGCGCACGACCAGGAATCTCCAGGCCCGACCAAACGTGGCGGTGGTGGTCCTGGACCCTCAGGGGAACGGCTATCAGATAAAGGGGCGGGGATCGCCGGATGAGACCGGGTCCGCCCTTACCTACCTTTGTGAGGCGGCGCCCGCACTGAAGATATCTTTACCTCCCCCCTCTGCAGTCATGGTGATTGACGTGGATGAGGTGACCCCTATCGCCCCTGTTAGGAAACGTCAAAATTGATTATCAGTAATGAAATATACAATTAATTGCATTAAATATATACGGACGACGACGATTGGACGGCTCATGCCTGGCTCCCTTACCGTCGGAGAGAGGATTGTCCTTCATCTGGTCCAGTACTCCAAATACATTGACAGTTACGACGCGCCCCTGGATGTCAGTCAGGACGGGATTGCTGCCGCGCTGCGGATCTCGAGGGCCCACGCGGCGATCGAGCTGAAGAAGCTTAAGGACGGGGGCGAGGTAACGGAGAGGCTCGTCCACATCAAGCGCGGGAAGACTAAACGAAAAGTATACTTCCTCACCGCCCCGGGGGAGGAACGCGCGAGACTCGTCCGCCAGTTCGCGGAGGATGAGGGCATCGACATCCAGCCATTCCTGGACCTCAAGAAGTGCAAGGGGCCGGAGCTGTGGTCAGCGCTTGATGACTTCCAGCGAACCGTGCTGGCGCAGGCCTGCGTGTTCCGCAAGTCCTTCCGCCGGGAGGTGCTCCCGGACATCTCCATCTCCCTTTTACCGGTGGACGTCGACGGAATGGTCGACATGCCTCCCGAGCTGCGCTCCTATGTCCCCGCCCAGGTAGACCCTGATCTCCTTCGGCAGTATCACTCCCAGGCCGCGGACTATTGGTTGGCCGTGGGCGACTATCGAGAGCGCCTATACCATCTGCTGAAAGCCGGCCGGAGCTGGGAAGCGGAGGTCATGGTGGCGTCCAGAGGCATCGCCCCTCTGGGACCGGCCGACCGTGACCTTGTCCAGATGCTCATGGCCATAGTCCCCTCCACCGATCGTTACCGCGGACGGGTGCTATATGCCCAAGCAGAGGTGGCCCGGAGGAGCGGGGACCTCGACCTGGCGTCCAGGAAGGCGGGTGAGCTGCGTGACGCGCCCTCCCCCCAGGACAGGTTCAACGGCCTGATGACTGAAGCGCTGGTCCTCAGGACCAGGGGCGACCACGAGGGCTCGCTCGGTCTTCTCCGGCAAGCTGGGAGGGAGGTCCAGGGCGAGGACGTCAGGGTCGGGTGCGAGAGCGCCGAGACCCTCATTCAGGCCGGCCGGTATGGCGAGGCCCGCTTGACCCTGGACCGCCTGATCTCCCTGGGTGCGGCGGACGGTGACCACCTGGAGCGCATCTTCTATCAGCTGGGGACGATCTCCCTGCGCATCGGGGACGGGGCCGGCGCGGTGCGCTTCTACAGTAAGAGCCGGGGAGCGGCCCGAGACAAGGAGAACGGGGAGCTGTACCTTCGCCTTTCCGATGCCTATGGCATGATCGGCATGAAGGAGAAGGCCGAGGAGTATGCCGTGCGGGCTAAGAGAGTGCAAGTGCCGAGGGTCACCATGTAAGAAATTGAGTGAATTACAAATATTCTTTAAGCGTTCAGCTTTATCCAGCAAGGGACATTCTATGGCAGCTTCTTTGACGGTCGGAGAGCGAATAATCTTCCACCTGTCACAGTACGCCAAGTATCAGGATTCCTTTGACGTCCCTATCGACATCACTCAGGACGGGATTGCTGCCGCGCTGCGGATATCGAGGGCCCACGCTGCCCTGGAACTCAAGAAACTTAAAGACTCCAGGGATGTCGCCGAGCGGCTCTCCCACATCAAGAAGGGGAGGACCAAGCGGAAGGCTTACTTCCTAACCGCACAGGGAGAGAAGAAGGCCCAGGTCATCAAGGACTTCGCCGCGGAGAACGCCATTGACCTCGTCCCCCTGCAGGACATCCGCAAGTGCAAGGGCCCGGAGCTATGGGCCACCCTGGATGACAAGTTCAAGCCAGTGGTAGCGATGTCCTGTGTGTTCCGCAAGTCCTTCCGCCGGGAGGTGCTCCCGGACATCGCCACCTCCTTGCTTCCGATCGACGAGCGGGGGATGGTCGATCTCCCCAAGGAGCTGAAGGAGTACGTGGTGAGCGTTACCGACCCGGAGAAGCTGAAGGACTACCACAGCTTCGCGGTCGACTACTGGCTCCACTGGGACGATCTCAAGGAGGTGCTTTACCACCTGGTGTGCGCCAAGCGCTACGCCGACGCCGAGATCCTGGTGTACCACAATGCCAAGGAGCTTCTGCTCCATCCGGACGAGGATCTCCTGGAAGCGGTGTCCAACATCCGGGACGTCACGAGGGGCTACAGCGGCTTGGTGCATTACGTGCAGGCGGAGACCGCTCGCCGGGTGGGGATGCATGAATATTGCCTCATCGTAACCAAGTTCATGGAAGCGTCCAGCATCCCGTCGGAGAGGTTCGACGGGTACATGATCGAAGGGCTTCTGCACCTGGACCGTAAGGACTACAACCTCGCCTACCGGGCTTTCATCCGGGCCCGCGGTGTGTACGATGACCACATCGACACCCAGTTGGAGTGCTACATCGCCGAGTCGCTGATCCGCAACGGCGACTACCATGAGCCGAGGGAGATACTGGAGAGACTCCTCCGCCGAGGATTCGATAATCCCGAGGAGGAATCCAACACCTACTATCTAATGGGCCAGATAGCACTGAAGACCGGCGAGGACGACGAGGCGCTGCGCATGTTCGCCCTGAGCCGAAGGGCCATGAACAACAAGCGGACCGAGCTCTACAACAAGATCTCGGAGATGTACTACAGCATCGGGAACCGCGAGAAGTCCCTGGAGTTCGCCCTCAAGGCCAACGAGCTCAGATTAACGGAGATGTTCTGAGCATATCGACGTCGCTGATATAGAGGTCCCTGAGATCCTTTAGGTTGAACCGCAGCATGGCCAGGCGCTCGAAGCCGAGGCCGAAAGCGAGCACTGGGCACTTGATGCCGAAGGGTGCGGTGACCTCGGGCCGGAAGATGCCCGATCCCCCAAGCTCCATCCAGGTGTTCTTGAACCGGACCTCGATCTCCATCGACGGCTCGGTGTACGGGAAGTAGCCGGGACGGAACCGGATGTCCTTGAACCCCATGCGGGCGTAGAACTCCCTGATGATGCCGCACAGCATGTCGAAGGAGGCGTCCTCCTCCATAATTATCCCTTCGATCTGGGTGAACTCCGGGAGATGGGTGGCATCGATCGCTTCCTTGCGGAACACCTTGCTCAGAGAGAACACCTTCACCGGCGGTTCGGGGTTCTTCCACAGGTGACGGATCGAGTTCACGGTGGTGTGCGTTCGCAGCAGCGCGCGCTCCGACTCCTCGCGGCACCAGTCATACCTCCAGCCAAGGGAGCCGGTGTCCCCGCCGCACTCGTGCATGGAACACACCTTGCCCACGATGTCCTCGTCTTCCAGGTCCAGACGGGCTGGCCGCTTGAGGTAGAAGGTGTCTTGGAGCTCTCGGGCCGGATGGTCCTGAGGGGTGAACAGCGCGTCCATGTTCCAGAACGCCGGCTGCACATACTCCTCGTCGATCTCCTGGAACCCCATGTCCACGAAGATCTTGCGGACCTCGTCGGCGATCCTGGTCAGGGGGTGCTTCTTTCCCGGATAGATGGCCGGGGCGAAGCTGCGGACGTCGTACTTGCGGATGGTGACCTCTTTCCATCGGCCGGTCTGGATGAGCTCGGGAGTGAGCTGGGCGACCTCTTCCTTAACCTCAATTCCCAGCTCCAGCATCTCCCGGCCCAGGTCGGTAAGTTCCAGCGTGCGGCTGACCACAAGCTTCTCCACCACCAGGTCCTGACGGGACTTGAGGGCGGCGATAGTGGCCTTGTCCAGCTTATCCTCGGACATGTCTTCCCTAGCCAATGCCTCGAGGGTCGCCTCATCCTCCATCTTCCTGCCCAGTATCTCCCGGCCATGGTCGGAAAGGGTGATGACGGTGCTCCCGCCCTCTTTGCGGATGGAAGCAAGGTTCTTCTTCCTCAGCCATCCAAGGGCGATAGACACCTCGTCCTTGCCCACGGCAGAGGACAGATCCTTCATGTCCATCTCCCCACCCTTCTCGTCCAGGAGTTTTAGGGCCCGACGTTCCGGCAGGCCCTTCTCCACCGCATCGGTGGACCGGAGGGAGTACACCTTTCGGGCGACCTCGGAGATCTGCAACGCACCCTTGGACTGTAGCCAGGATGCGGCGTTCATGACCTCGACCAGCTGGCCGAAGTCCCCGGCCTCGAAAACCTCCTCCGGCGTGGCGCGGCCGTTCAGGCGGTTCAGTGCCAGCATCAGGCGGGCTTCGTTGGCGGATAGGCCCTCGAGGATCTCCGAGGTATTCATTGGGACGGTGAAATCCCCCCGACCTAATTAGTCTTTACCATCGAGGGATCCGGTTCCAGTGCCTTGGACCGCCGATCGGGCTTGATATCGACGACCGGCGTACCTTCCCAGGCGTCCAAGCCCTCCACCGTGAGCACGTTGCCCTCGCGCTTGACCAGACGCACGGCGGTCGCCCCGATGTGATTGGGGCGGTTGGGGCTCCTCGAAGCGAACACCCCGACCAGCGGGTTCCGAGGATCGCCCCGAGGATGAACGAGGAGATCGACCGTCGTCGATCGGTCGAAGATGAACAGAACGAGCAACGTTTCGTTTAGATCGATCCGGTAGAGCCCTTCTTGGTGTTCCGGGAGGATCTCGATGTCCATGCACCCAGACAATGCAGATTTTCTTACCCATCCGATGGGATTGACCGGGAATGTCCCGACGACCATATCCGCCATTAACAGCCGATGCCGGATATGCTTTTTCCCGCCGGGGCGCCACATGCCCTTGGCGGGGCTCATTGCCGGGACGAGCACTGAAAGCATATAAGCCTGCACCCGGCTGTGGGACGCGGCTACCGCCATGGAAGTGTTGATCGTCGGAGCGGGCATCATCGGAACGGTATATGGCTGGGCCTTCGCGGAGGGCGGGGTAAATGTCACCCATCTGGTCAGGCTGGACCGGATGGAAGGACTGAAGGGCGGCGTGATGATGGACGTCCTCGACGAAAGGAAAGGGCACCTGAAACACAACCGAACAAGCTACGCCATGCGTACCGTGACCGAGGTCGGTCCCGGAGACAGGTACGACGTGGTCATCGTTCCGACCAACAGCTATCAGCTAGCCCCTGCCCTGGCCGAGCTAGCGCCAAAGCTACCGAACGCCACCTTCATTCTTATGTCGCTCAACTGGGTGGACGGGGAGTATGAGCGTCCGGAACTTCCCATCGGACGATACTTCTGGGGGTATCCAGACGGTGGGGGGACCGTCAGGAACGGCGCGTACTGGACGAACCTTGGGCCTGAGCTGCACCTCCAAAAGGAGGCTGCAGGGTCCCCGGCAGTGACCGAGCTTCTCCGTTCGGCGGACCTCTCCGGCGACTACCAAGAGAACATGAAGCATTGGATTTGGGTCCACAACGCCGGCAGCACGCCCATATGGATGGCCTTCCTGCAAGCCGGAAATATGGCTACTTTCCTAAGGGACAAGAGGCTGCTGAATCAGAGCCTCGATGCGACCGGGGAGGTCTTGGCCCTCCTCCGTAAACGCGGGGTGCGTCTGGACGACTATCCTGACGTGGCCATGCTGGAGAGGAACACTGCCTTCATCCGCCTGATGATGAAAATTCTATATCGGTTCAACAAGAGCATGCAGCGGTACACCGCCCATGCCCTCGGTGGGCGGGAGGAAGCGATCGCCAACTATCGGCAGATCATGAGTACGGCTCGGGAGCTCGGCTACGACATGCCCATAATGGGAGAACTGGGTCGGGCGCTGGGGATCATGGAACAGAGCAATCCCGGAGCATGAACTCCTCCACCCGCTCCTTGGCCGCCTCCCTCTTGGCCTGGTGTTCTTCGATAAATGGGACGATGACGTCGGCCAGCGACTTCTTGCACTCCCCGCACAGGATCTCCCCCTGGCGGCACTTTTCGGCCAGCTCCTCCAGCTTGCGATCGTCCTTCTCGAAGAGGTAAAATTTGTACTTGAAGACGGAACAGATCTCCGGCTTGCCGCCGCACTTCCTTTGCTCCTCGACCGAAACGGCCCCACCGGTGAACGCCGACATTATCTTCTTGCGGACCAGCTTGGGCGGGTCGGTGGTGTAGATGGTGCTGTTGGGCTGGGAGGACGACATCTTGTCGGTCCCCTGCAGGCCTGGGAACATCTTGTTGTGCAGGAGTGCCGGCTTGTAGTAGCCTAAGGTAGGCGCGATGTCCCGGGCCACACGGAAGTGGGGATCCTGGTCGATACCGCAGGGAATTAGGCAGGGGATGTTCCTTCCGGCCAGCTCCGAGCCGAGAAAAGCGGGGGCCGCCTGTATGCTGGTATAGAAGATGCTGCCTATGTTGGTAGAGTTATCGAACCCGAACACGGCCCGAGCGGTGGAGAAGGTGATGCGCTTGGCGACCTTCAGTGCCAGAGGGTAGAGGGAGTGTATGTACTCGGTGTCCACCATGATCTTGGTCAGCTTGGGATCGAAGCCCAGGGCGATGACATCCAGGAGGTTCTGATAGGCCATATCGCGGGTGTCCTTCAGCTCGAGGTTGTCATTGAATAAGTACTTCTCATCATCGGTGAGCTGGAAGTAGAGTGGAGCCTTGAAGGTATCCTGCAGATACTTGGTGAACATCCATGGCATGAGGTGACCGAGATGGGTATGCCCCGACGGTCCTCGGCCGGTGTACAGGAAGAACTTCTCCCCAGCCTCGTAGCGATCGAGCACCCACTCCATGTCCCGGTGAGAATAGACCACCCCGCGCTTCAATAATGGGTGGAGCTCCCCGTATCCAGCCATCCGATCCAGGAGGGCCTGGTCGATGCGCTTGGTGCCGAACTTCTCTATGAGGAGGTCATAGTCGATATCTCCGCTGACCTCCCATGGCGTTACCTTGAACTCGCCGTTCATGCCTAGCTCGTGTGGCAAGCGGTCAGGGGATATATCAACTATTCCGCGGGGGCCACCTTACCCTTTGGGGTGGCTAAGCGCATCCTGCACCGCTCTCAACAGATCCTGCATGCGGTATGGTCTGGCAAGAAAATGGACGGATTCCAGCGGGCCACGCACGGGAAAGGACGCCCCGCCCACCAGGGCGGTGGAGATAATGACTCTGGCATCGGGGTCCAGCTCGAGCAACCTCGTCGCCTCCGCTTCACCCCCCAGCTCGAAAGGCCGGTACACTCCGAGGATTACCAGATCATATCGACGACTGCGGATCAGGGATCTCCGGTACCTGTCCATCAACTCCCCGCTGGTCCGGACGGAATCCGCCTCCATACCGAACCCTCGGAGCATCTCCCGGGTGACCTCCCGGACTGTATCATCCTCATCGGCCACGAGTATCCTGGGGTGCCTGATCTCAGAACCATCCATTATCATGAAATCCTCGTCCTGCCGGCTTAACGTTGGGGGAGGGGACAAATGATCGGGATATACGCAACGTACATCAGGAAAAATTCTATGAGCCTATAAAACCAACTGGTCGGCAATCAATCATGATATCATATTAAAATATTTTGTACAATAGATAATTATTCTCCCGGCCCGTAGGCTCACTGAACATGACGATCATCCGGACAGGGGAGGAGGACGCGGACCGATGGGACCGCTCCCGCCGCATCGATTGGCTGGACATGGGGCGGGTGCAGGCGGCACGGTTCCTGGTTCTGGGGGCCGGAGCCCTGGGCAACGAGGTGGTCAAGGATCTCGTGCTGGCAGGGGCCAGGGAGATTACTGTGGTAGATATGGACCGAGTGGTCCGCTCCAATCTCAGCCGCTGCGTCCTGTTCCGCGAGCGCGACAGCGCCGAGCACCGGTGGAAGGTAGAGGCGGTGGCCGAGCGGGCCAGGGACCTTGACCCCGAGGTCCGGGTGCGCGCGGTGGCAGGAAGGATCGAACAGCTAGAGGAGAGGGAGTGGAAGGATAGCGATATCGTCCTGGGTTGCCTGGACAATATCGCTGCGCGGCTGCACGCCAACGCCCACTCCTACCATCATGGAACCCCGTACATCGACGGCGGCACCGACGGCTTCTCCGGCCGAGTCCAGGTAATCGTTCCGCCCTCCACTCCTTGCCTGCAGTGCGGCCTCAACCAGAGCCACTACCGGATCCTCGAGAAGCGTTACTCCTGCACCGGTGCGGACGTCACCTACTACGAGCCAAGCATGGCCGCGGAGATCACCACCACCTCGATCGTCGCCGCGGTACAGGTGAGGGAAGCCCTGAAGATCGTGTCCGGGAGGAGCGACGCGGCCGTCAGGAACGTCATCCACTATAATGGCCTGAGGAACACCTGGGACGAGCTGGAGATGTCCTTCGAGCCTGCCTGTCCTCTGCACCAGGACCGAACATAACACAGTATCAGAATTGTTACATGAAATCGTCAACTTTATCTTAGTACATTAATTATTAACACTAGATAATATGCCCATCAGGGTGAAGGTACGGAACGCGGAGACTGGATCGACCGTCGATATGGAGATGGAGAACGAGAACACGATGGAAGAGATCGTCCGGGGCGCCGCCGGGTTTTGGCACAAGGACCCCGGAGCCTATGTTCTCCGGCGGGGGAAGAAATTGTTGCGCGGTTCGCAGACGGTGCTCGAGGTCGGACTCAAGGATGATGATGAACTGGAGCTGATCCCCGACCCCGAGGGCGGGTATCGTGACCCTTCCGAGTGAGATACTCATCGCCAGGCTCAGGAACGAGCTTAAGGCCTGCTCGGGGTACATTCGGAGCGCCCCGGACCTCAGCGGACCGGACGGCCTCGAGTTCCCATTGAGCATTGATATCGAGTTGAACCAGGTTCCCGCCCACTATCTAGATGGTCGACGATGCGGGGTACGATATACTCACCGATTCCGCCTGGTCATCGACGAGGAATATCCGTTCAAAAAGCCGATGGTAACCTGGCTCACCCCGATCTTCCACCCCAACATCATGATGCCGGAGGATGGAGGGCATATGTGCACCAGGCTGCTGGAGGACTGGAGCTTCAACTCCACGATTATCTCGTTCATTAAGGGAGTGGAGACGCTGGTCACCACTCCCAATCCCTCCAACCCGTTCGGGACCGACAGCTGCACCGCGGCGGCGGAGTACTATAACAAGGGAGCGAGGTGCCTGCCACCGATGGTCAACGTCCCTCCGCCCCGGGTGGTGAGGTCCAGATGAGCAAACCGACGATCGTCGCCGACCACCAGGCTCAGCGGAAGGAACAGCCCCCTCCGCCGAGGGAGAGATACGGGGCCCACAAGTGGCTGACGGAGAAGCGCCTGGAGGAGTATCGGGCGAACGAATGGGGCAGCCTCGAGCTGTACGTCTCCAAGCTGGCCGAGGAGAAGATCCGCAACCACGCCCTGATGCACGTCAGTGAGCGCAGGGAGGTAATGGGCCTGCTGCTCGGGGGATTATACCAGCACGAGGGAAGGGAGTACTCCGTGGTCCGTGACGTGGTCACCACCGATCTCGACGCCACCGAGGTCAGCGTCAGGTTCGATCCTCGGGCCTTCGAGAAGCTGTTCGCCTCCCTCGAGGATATTGGATTCCGGTACGTGATCATCGGATGGTACCATTCCCACCCTTCCTATCATTGTTTCATGTCCTCCACCGACGTGCAGACCCAGCAAGCGATGTTCAACCTCCGCGGGCACTCAGCCATCGTTATCGACCCGGTGAGCAAGGAAATCGAGGCGTTCTACCTCGACGAGGGCAGGGTCCATTCCCGGCCGTTCGCGGTGTACTGGGATGAGTACCAGAGCCCGTACTACGGGACCTCGGTGCGCATGAGGCAGACCGCGGCACCCGAACATCGGGGGAGCGACCCCTGACCTAAGGTCGGGGAGCCGGGGACGAACGGCAAGGCGGTCGAAGGGGCCTCAACCGCCTTACGGAGCGGGCCGCGTGGAGTGGGTTCTTCACACCCAGATGGCGTGCCTGCGCCTCAGCGAGGCTTCGTTCTGGTCCGTCCTCTCCATTATGAGGGGGACAATCGAATCGAACATGACCAGGGCGGCGTCCTCGAAGATCGTACCGAGAGGGGCCCACTTCTTCTTCTGGTCGTCTTTGATCTGTCCCACTTCCAAAATGATGTTGGATGCGTGCCCCAGCTTGGAGTTGGGGTTGGAGGTCACCGAGATCACCCGAGCCCCAACCCTCCGGACGATGTTCGCGGTCTGCACCGCGGACATCGTCTCCCCGGTGTTGGAGACGATGATGACGAGATCCCCCTCATCGACAAAGGGAGTGGTCATATCGCCGACGAAATGCACGTCGAATCCCATCTGGACCAACCTGACAGCGAAAGCCTGGCCGATGAGCCCAGAGCGACCTACGCCGTAGATGAAGATCTTCTTGGCGCCTATGAACGCCTGGATGGTCTGCTCCACTGCCGCCGGGTCGACGTTGACCAGCGCCTCCTTTACATTCCTCAGGATGTAGTCCAGGGAATCCTTCATGGTCACCGCTTCTTCTTGACCGCGGGTGCTTCCTTGGGAGCGACCTTGCTCTGGCCGTTGGGCTTGGCCACCGGGGGCTTTACCTTATCGGCAGGCTTAGGGGTGGCCTTCTTCTCGGGCCGGGGAGAGGCCTTATCGACTTTCGGCTTGAGACGCGGAAGCTCGGCCTCTTCGGACTCAGCCTCCTCCCCGAGTCCCTCATATTCGACCTCGTCCTCCTCTTCTCCGTCCCGGTCCTTCTCATTCCTCTTGACCTTGCTCTCCTTGGCCACCCGCTTGGTCAGAACACGTTCGTAGATGACCTTCATGTACATGGCATCATGTTCGAGCAGCGGGGACGAAGATATGATCGTGATGTTAGGGTTTTCATCGGCCAGATAGTCGGCGAGGGGCTCGAACTTCAGGTCCCCTTTCTTGATGGGAGTTATCCTCCGCTCGTTCCCGCCCTCGTGCTCCACGCCCGAGAAATGAGTGTAGAAGTCACCGCCGACGTAGTCGCGGACCTTGTCGAGGAGGGCTCCGAAGTCGGAGGGTTCACGCAGCGAGCCGTTCTCCCTGGCGTGAGCGTGAGCGAAGTTGATGACTGGCACGGTCCCCTTGATGTGGTCGCACATCTCCAGGACCTCGTCCAAGGAACCGAACACCTCCTGCCGCCCGCTGGTCTCGAATCCCAGCAGGGGTTTGAGCTTGTTCTCCTCCCACCACTCCATAATGGAGGTGATGTTCTCGACGATGTTCTTCTTGGCCTGCTTCTTGGTCTTCTCCGGCGCCAGACCGAGATGGGTTATCACCAGATTGCCCTCCATCTGGTCGGTCATGACCCCCGCCCATCGGATGTTGTCAATGCACCTGGCGGTCAGCTCGGAGTTGCTGGCCAGGTCCATGTAATATGGAGTGTGCATGGAGAGCTGAACGTCCATCTCCTTCCCCATCTGACCGAGCTCCCGCAACTCGATGAAGTTCTGGGCCAATCCCGAGGCTAGGGTTATGAGGGCATCGTCCTCCCTGATCTTCTCCGTCGGCTTGGTGATACGGACCTCTTTCTTGTTCTTTACCCGTACGATCTCCATGATCAGGTCGCTCTCCACCTCCAACGGGGAAAGCCCGACCTCCTCTTCGTCGGGGAACCGATCGAAAACGTTTACCCTCACCATCTGGACCTCCATGGCATTGAGGCCGAGCCCATGTACGTCCTCGATGCCGTCGCGGAGGGTCCTACCCTTACAGGAAAGTGGAATACCTGCTGGACCAAATCGAATCATAATGACACCAATACGCCGAAGTTTCCCCTAAAGCTTTACTGATTATGTAGGTTGGTATATATAATTGCTCTTAGCAGCTTTTATCTCCTGGAGATGGTCTGGATATAATAAACTTGCCATTCCAAGTGAGAGGAAACGGTACAAAATCCTTTTGACTTTGCAAGCCTTCACCTCACTCGGTTGGGATGAGCACTCTGACAGAGGACCCTGTAGACATACGTATCGAGAGATGGAGGAAGAGCCTCGTTGACACCAGCCTCCGCAACCGCCTGCTGGATGTCAAGGAGAGCCGCCTAGGCTGCCTCCGGCTGACCAGCCCTCTCCCTTTGGAGATATACCACACCCTGGTCGTGGCCAAGGACGCCTTCGAGATCGACGTCGGTCCCAATGGCTCGGCCGCTTGTTCTTACCGAGACGCCTCGAAGCCCCCCCGGCCGTTCGAAGGGATCAGAGGAGACCGTTCCCTCATGCTCCTGCGGACCAAGGCCAGGGAGGCCCAGCGCGAGCAGGGTGTCAGCATCCTCTTCCTCACCCTCGGCGTACTTGAATGGTCCAGCGAGGACGCTTCGGGGCAGAAGATCCGATCTCCCCTCGTTCTCATCCCTGTCGAGCTGACTCGGGCGGGCCCCCTCGACCCCTATGTGCTCAGGGCCGCCGGGCTGGTGACCGGCAATCCCACTCTCGCCCACAAGCTCAGATCGGAGCTCTCGCTGACTCTTCCGCCCCTGCCAGAGGGCGACCTGGATCTCACCGCCTACCTGGACTCGGTAGCCAAGGCCTTCCAGCGGCTGGGATGGGAGGTGAGCGATACCTCCTTCCTAGGGTTGTTCAAGTTCCCCAAGATGTCGATGTTTGACGAGCTGGGGCAACATCGGGCGGCGGTGGCTGTCCACCCCGTCATCAGGGCGTTGGCGGGAGAGGTGGCCGGGCCGACGGTGGAGGCGACCGGAGTACTGGCCTCGAACGTTCAGGAGGACTTCCAGGTGCTCGACGCCGATTCCAGCCAGCAGGAGGCCGTGTCCCTGGCCCTGAGCGGTTCGAGCTTCGTGCTGCAGGGCCCCCCCGGCACCGGGAAGAGCCAGACTATTACCAACATCATCTCCGAGACGATCTCCCGAGGGCGAACCGTGCTGTTCGTGTCCGAGAAGCTGGCCGCCCTGGAAGTGGTGAAGAAGCGGCTGGACGCCCGAGGGTTGGGCGATTATTGCCTGGAGCTTCACGACCAGAACGCCAGCCGCCAGACGGTGGTGGACGAGCTCTCTCGCTGTCTTTCCGCCCCCCTCAGGACGGAACTGCCGCCCTCGGAGCGGGAGGAACTGGAACGCGCCCGGGCCGACCTCGACGACTATGTGGACGCCCTCCACCAGAGGAGGGAAGGGTTGGGCATCCCGTTCCATACTCTGCTGTCGGAGCTGACCGTCCTTCGCTCGGCCCCCGACCTGCCCATCGGATTCCCCAACCTGGAGCATATGGGATGGAAGGAACTGATGCCCCTTCAGCCCCTAGTCCGGGACCTGGAGAGGTACGCACCAGTGCTGGCCACCGGGACCGCTCACCCATGGTCCGACTGCCTGGTGGACTCCTGGAAGTTGAGTTCCCAGACCGAGATCGTCCACCGATTGTCAGCCCTGAAACTGGCCATTTCCAGACTGAGGGAGGCTACGGAGCAGTTCTGCAGGTCCCTCGAGCTGGAGGCCCCCAACAGCCTGAAGGGGGTCAGCGATCTCATCGAGCATCTGCGCACGGTTAACCTGACCGCCTATCCAGACGAGAAGTGGCTGGCCTCCGACCCGACCCCCTTGTTCAAGCTCCTCGATGACACCCGGGCCGCCTACCAGGACCTGGGCGATCGGATGGCTTGGCTCAGGCAGAAATACCGCGAGGACGTGCTCGCCCTGGACCTCCACTCGATGCACAACCGGTTCGAGAACGAGCACCACAACGCAGTCAAGCGGGCGTTCAGCTTCAGCTATCGGCGGGATATGGGCACATTGCGCAGTCTGAACCGGGGTGACCGAAAGCTCAACTTCGAAACCGCCAGGGAGGAGCTGGATGAGATCATCCAAATCTCGGATTTAGTCACCGGCCTACATGCGCTAGAGACGGAATGCGGAGAGCGCCTGGGCAAGCACTTCCAGGGAGAGAATACCGAATGGGAGAAGGTCCGCGGAGCCATCGCCTGGTCCAAGGAGTACTTCGATCGCTACGGCACTCCACGTTCTCCGGGGATCGTCCGCCTGCTGTGTTCCGGACCGGAGGCCCTTGTCGGCCTGAAGACCAAGGTCGATGACCTGGAAGAAGTGGCCATGCGCATGGAGGAAGCGGTCACAGCGGTCACCGAGCGCTTTATTCTTAGCCGACTGGCTGCCGGACGCACGACCCATGAGGTGCCCTTCGATGAGCTCACTGCATGGGCCCAGGGACACATGGAAACGATGTCCCGATTCCAGGAGTGGACCGAGGCCAGTCGGGTGAGGAAGGAAGCTGCCGAGAGGGGGCTGGGAGATCTGTTGGCCATGGCCACTCAGAGTACCCTCCCCAGCTCCGGGCTGTGGGACGGAGTAAGGAAGAGGTTCCTCACCCTGTGGCACGACCTCCTGCTCTCCCGTGACCGCCGGCTCAGGGACTTCGATCGCGAGGCTCATGATCGCACCGTGGTCCGCTTCGCCGAACTGGACCACCGCAACATCGACCAGGCTTCCGCCCGGGCCCGGATCGTCCTCGATGCTCGCAAGGCCAGGGCGTGCGACCTCTCCTCGCCGGAGATGGGCAGTGCGTTATGGGTGCTGAAGCACGAGGTGAGCCGGAAGAAGAACCTCCGGCCGGTGAGGGAGCTATTCTCCCAGGCCAGCGAGCCCATACAAGCGATTAAGCCTTGCCTCCTGATGAGCCCCCTGTCAGTCTCCACTTTCCTGGATCCAACGAGGATCAGGTTCGACCTGGTCATCTTCGACGAGGCCTCCCAGGTCCGACCGGAGGATGCTATCGGGTCGATCATGAGAGCCAAGCAGGTCATCGTGGTCGGTGACGGGATGCAGCTGCCTCCCACTGACTTCTTCCGGGAGGCCACCGAGGAGGAAGAGGACGTCCCCGACCTGGAGAGCATCCTGGACGAGTGTTCTTCGGCCATGCCCCAGCGCATGTTGATATGGCATTACCGGTCGAGACAGGAAAGCCTGATCGCGTTCTCTAACTGCAGGTTCTACGGCGGCCGCCTCATGACCTTCCCATCGGCCACGGTCGATCACGAAGGGCTCGGAGTGTCCTTCATTCACGTACCCGACGGCGTTTACGATAGGGCGCGCAGCAGGAAGAACGCCGTCGAGGCTGAGCGGGTTGCCGAGCTGATCGCAGAGCATGTGACCCGGCGGTCAGGCGAGTCCCTGGGCGTGGTGGCGTTCAGCGAGGCCCAGCAGCTTGCTATCATAGAGGAGCTGGAGAAGCTAACAGCAATAAGGCCGGGCCTCATACCGCTGCTCAGCGAGGAGGGCGAGGAGGGTTTCTTCGTCAAGAACCTCGAGAACGTCCAGGGTGACGAGAGGGACGTCATGATCTTTTCCGTCGGCTACGGAAAGGATGCTCAGGGAAAGATGTATCAGAACTTCGGGCCGCTGAACAAGGCGGGCG